>JAOZSB010000525.1 GCA_029939895.1 Desulfobacterales bacterium | reverse complement strand
GCCCAAATCCAATTGAAATTATTCGATTTTTAACGGGACACTACTGATTTGCTATTATTATTGAGACCATACCATATTTTTTTTATTAGGTCAAAATTAAACCAAAACTTTAAAATGGAGGTACGCAATTCAAGCCAAACAAGCCATTAACAGCTATCTTGACCATCACAGATTATACTAAAAAAAAAGTTGTTGATGAAATCATTATTTCAGGAGGGTAGCTTCGTCCAGTCAGCCTTTCATTCTGAACTCCAAATAGTTACGTTTAATAGCAGGAAAATTCAGGCCACTTATGTGAAAAAACTTTAATAGATAACTTCTTAGCGTCGACTTCAGATAGGCAGGTGCGTTAGATACGTGATTAGAAACGTGAATGAAATTTATACCGATTTTGAAGCTTCCCATCCAATCAAAGCCTTCTTTCTCGCAGCTCCCCAGCGATACTGATGGATTTTCCCAGATTTTGCAATCACTCTATGACAAGGAATTAGGAAAGCAACTGGATTGATGGCAATTGCGTTCGCAACTGCCCGGAATGCTTTAGGATGGCCTATATGAGAGGCAATATCCTGATAGCAAACTACCCACCCCTCGGGGATGCTCAATAGAGCTTTCCATACATTTATTTGAAAGTTTGTACCCTTTACAAGTATATTGAATGGTTGAGGTTTTTTTGTTTGATCAACCATAAATATGTTATTTACTATTGCTCTTGTGGCTTTGGGGTCCTCCAGAAATTTCGCTCCAGGCCATGTTTCATACAACTGATTCAGCGCACTGAGACGCATATCTCCTTTTACAAATCCAAGATGACAAATGCCCCGCTTTGTGATTGCAAGCAAACAATCGCCGAAGGGGGAGTCACAGAAACCATAAAATATTTCCAATCCGGCCCCCTGTTTTTTAAATTCTCCAGGTGTCATTGCCTCGAAAGTGACAAATAAATCATGGAGACGGCTGGGACCAGAAAGGCCCGCATCCAATGCTGTATCAAGGAGGCTCCTTGAATCGGCCAGTTTCTGCTTTGTATAATCGAGCGTCATAAACTGTTGAAATTGTATCGGGCTTATTCCTGCCCACCGCTTAAACATACGATCAAAATGATATTTGCTGAGATGAACACTTTCTGCAATTTCCTCCAGTGTCGGTTGAGATTTAAAATTGGCCTCTAAATACTCAATGGTTTTTTCGATTCTTTTGAAATCATCTGATTGTTGTGAATAGTCGCTTGAATGCATTACAACCTCCCTTCTTTTATGACCTGGCCTGACAATAACTGATTGTGGTCAGGTTTACCACCCGAATCTTGCTCATAAATGCAGCAATATTCGGGTCGCAGAAACAGCCATAAGTAATTATTATTCAAACAGCATAGTCATGACTGATTCGATAATATAACATCAGAAAAAAAAGGAAAGCTCATGAAAAATCGTTTAGAACATTTTATTCTTTTTTTGATATACTTATTTACTGCCGAAGATTCGACTCAGCATTACAGCAGTTCTCGTTTTTGTGCTGTCAAAATTAAACTGGCGGGCACGGTCAAATTTTTTTTGTGGTATATATTGGGCATTGGGTCTTCTTTCCTTATTTCCAGGCTACACTAACGTTGTAATCAAAGCAGGGAAACACTCAGGATTTTGAAGATTGTATGATTACAGGCTCACCAATACTGACTATACCTTATCAATTTGAAAAAAAACTGAAATTTATTGAAGGGTCATACGTGTGAAAGCCCAGTAAAATAGGGATGCTGGTAAACATCATCCCCATAGCACCTTTTATGATGCCGAAAATCGGGTTTGAGAATCAGTCAAACAAAAGTTTTAAAGCGTTTTCTAATCAACTTAACGATATTAGTTCATAGCTAAGATCGTGGGTCATTCCGCTGTCACAATCTATCCTTAAACGTTATGTGTGTTATGCTACATTCAATCATAATTCAAATTTTCATATTCTGGAAATAGCTCCTTTTCTTCACTATTGATTCTTTCGGTCAAAGTTATAAACAACTCCTGGAAGTCATTTTTAAAATCATCTTCAAACTCTCCATCAGAATATTTTTCGAAGAATGCAAATATTGTCCTGCTAACAGCATCCATTTCCCTTGCAAACGACTCCAATTTCAGTTTCAGAACTGGGTTATTTTCTGCTTCTTTCCAAAGAATTGGATAGAGTTCCTCATCCTCCTTCTGCAAATGAACAAGAAAAGTAGCCTTTGCATGAAAAAGTTTTTTCCTACCTTCTTCAGATATAATGCCTAGTTTTACTACCTGGAGGAAAATATCTGATATTTCGATGTGAGATTTTTTAAAACCTTCAATTAGTCGTGATACTTCCATACCTCCTGTTTACAAAATTTTATATGTAACATGATTTTATATGTAACATGTCGGAACAAACATGGGATAAACACATAACAGTATCAATAAGTAGAAAACTACATTCACAAATCTAAGTTATGTAGATATACATTTTAAGCTAAGGGCCTGGTTATTATTAGGATTTTTGTGTTGGCCTCGAACACCCAACCTG
>JAOZSB010000524.1 GCA_029939895.1 Desulfobacterales bacterium | reverse complement strand
AACCACAGGCGTACTCGGTTGTACGCCGAGGATTATGTTTTTTTTCCAACGAAGATATTGAGTGCGAAGGCGGTTTTCATTAAGGCACATCGAAATAGTTAATATTAAGGAGGAACTGAAATGACAAGAATGACTTCATCCGAGGCTTTGGTGGAGACCTTTGTAGCAGAGGGCGTAAAAACAGTTTTTGGAATTGTAGGCAGTGCATACATGGACGCTCTTGACCTGTTCCCGGATGCTGGAATCAGGTTCGTTTCCGTGGCGCATGAACAGGCCGCAGCCCACGCAGCAGACGGGCTGGCAAGAGTGACAGGAATGCCGCAGGCCTGCATAGCACAGAACGGGCCGGGTGCTGCAAATTTTATATCTGCTATCACGGCTGCATATTGGGCGCATTCCCCGGTTGTTGCGGTAACTCCGGAGACAGGAACACTGGGAATAGGGCAGGGAGGCTTTCAGGAGCTGGATCAGATGCCATGGTTTGAAGCATGTACAAAATATCAGGTGCGGGTTAACAGGCCAGAGCGAATGGCAGAGCTTGCAAGACGCTGCTTCTACATTGCTAAGGCAGAGTGCGGGCCTGTGCAGTTGAATATTCCAAGGGATTATT
Organism: Desulfobacterales bacterium; assembly: GCA_029939895.1. Lineage (GTDB taxonomy): Bacteria > Desulfobacterota > Desulfobacteria > Desulfobacterales > JAOZSB01 > JAOZSB01. Next base: position 1,927 of record JAOZSB010000524.1, on the reverse strand, counting down.
TTTACGGTGATTTTGATTATGAAGTTTATACTTCCCCGGAAGTAAAACAGGGGGCTGGCTCTTCCGAAGAACTCGAAGCAGCAGCAAAGATGATGCTTAATGCCAAGTACCCGGTTATACTTTCCGGCGGTGGGGTTTCCACATCAGGTGCAGTTGAAGAAGTAAAAAATCTTGCAGAATTCCTGAGCGCACCAGTGGTCAATACTTATCTCCATAATGATACATTTCCTTCTGACCATGAGCTGTCTGTCGGGCCAATAGGCTATTGCGGGTCAAAGGCTGCAATGCGGACAATTGCAAAGGCTGATGTTGTTCTTGCGCTTGGAACCCGGCTTGGGCCTTTTGGAACCCTGGCGCAGTATGACATTAACTACTGGCCTGAAAACGCTAAAATCATACAGGTGGATATTGACCATCGTCAGCTTGGCCTCAGCAAGCGGGTGGACGTGCCGATTGCCGGTGATGCAAAGCAGTTTGCAGCACAGCTTGTGCAAATGCTTAAAACCGCAGAACCAGAAAGAAAGCCAGACACTGCAAGGATTGCTGATGCAAAAGGCGAAAATGATATTTGGAATGCAGAGCTGCTGGAGTGGTCAAAACAGCCATCAAAACTGATGCATCCACGAAAGTTCCTTACTGAGTTTTCTGCCGCAGTCCCTAAGGGTTCTATTGTTGCAACCGATGTTGGCAACACCTGCTCAATGACAAACTCTTACTTCGGATTTACAGGCGAGCGGCAGTTCCTCGCACCTTTAAGCTGGGGCAACTGCGGGATTGCATACGGCCTTGCGATGGGCGCAAAGATTGGGCGGCCCGATAAAAACGTTTTTGCTCTCCAGGGCGACGGCGCATACGGCATAAGCGGATTAAGCGAAGTGATGACAGCAGTTCGTGAAAACATTAAAGTAATCGCAGTGGTTTTTAACAACAACCAGTGGGGCGCAGAAAAGAAAAACCAGATAGACTACTACGACAATCGTTTTGTGGGTGCGAACCTGGAAAACCCGGACTTTGCTCAAATAGCCAGGGACATGGGCGCAGAAGGCTTCCGGGTTGAAAAACCAGAGGATATAAAGGAAGTAGTTGATGCTGCAATAAAGACCGACAAACCAGTAGTAATTGACGCTGTAATTGACGGATCAGCAGAAGTACTTGCAGAACCATTCAGGCGTGATGCCCTTAAAATGCCTGTCCGGTTTTTGGATAAGTATAAACATTTGAATGCATAACCCATTGCGCAAGAACAGGTATTTTGTTGCGTACATCCCCATTAAACAAGGCTGCATGTAAAAACATGCGGCCTTGTCATTTGTATCTTATCCTTATTATCTCAGCTTTAACTTCTGGCCCACATGTATCTTTGAGCCTTTGATATTGTTGAGTCGCCTTAGTTTGCTTATACTGACGCTGGTTTTTCTGGAAATGATTGTAAGGTTTTCACCCCTTTTTACTACATGATATTTTGCACCATAGGATTTACTGCTGGCTGCCTTGGAGTCCCTGACGGCACGGCTGAATTTATTGCCAGTCCCAACTGGGAGCTTGAGTGAATACCTTCCCTTGGGCAGATAGTTCCGCCGCAGCCAAGGGTTCATCTCCCGTATGGTTTTAAGGTCTGACCCAATGCGCTTTGCAACCTCGGTAATATGATACATCCTGGGCATGTTAACCTGCACTTTGTCATGTTCTATGGGCATGTACAGCCGCTTTTCAGGGATTGTATAGCCGTATCTGGCGGTGTTTGACATTATGATTTTTATTGCAAGTATCCTGAAAATGTATCTTTCTGTCTCAAGGGGAAGGTTGAGCTGGTAGTAGTCCCGTGTTTTTTGTTCTGATATATAGTTATCAAGTCTGGCTGCGCCGCAGTTGTAGGCCGCCATTGCCAACGCCCATGTTCCAAAGCGGTTTTTTAAGTACTTTAAAT
>JAOZSB010000523.1 GCA_029939895.1 Desulfobacterales bacterium | reverse complement strand
GCGAATTCAGCTTTCATTAAGGCACGGTTGTAACTTTTTTGACGTGCCTGACAAAATGTTTTCGTTTCCTCTTGCCCTTCGGGTACCAGCAATGAAGCCAATTGCTTAGCTTGTCCATGTGATTCGGTTATGAAATCAACAAAAAACACACATGGATCCTATTTGTTTGAATGCCGCCATTTTGAAGGGATTGTGAATTTTGTTGCCCACACTCCCAGCTTGTTTGATCTGGCAAATTTTTCATCTTTTACATATGCAGAAGAATACTGCCGATAGGCAACTGCCCAGCCGTGCCTTACCATCAACTGCCCTACGTCTTCTCCATCTGCGTAACACAGACCTATGATTCTTCCCCACCTGTCAATGTCTTTTTTTTGGCACTCTACGTTTGCGCCCGAAAGAATTGACCTGAGATGTTCCCTGGATGCTGCACCGCAATCAAAGGTGGTATTTTTATCTATGCATGGCTGTTCTTTTTCAGGTGCATCAATTCCAAACAGCCTTATCCGTTTGGAGTTAAGTTCAAAAGTATCCCCATCTATTACCCATATTTTTTGGGCCTTGGCAGACACCGGAGTTTGGAAAATACTTCCACCATTAAAAATCACAACAGCCAGTGCCAGTGCTGTGACAGTAAAAATGCTTATTCCGGTTATGGAACCTTTTGACATTTAAAATCCCAGGTGGTTCAATTTTGTGAAATAAACAAAAAAAAGAATCAATGCTTACATATTTTCTACCCTGGCGGCCTTTTTTGCAACCTGGTCTGCCATATCTTTTTTAAAATTATCCAAAGCATCTGCAAGGTCTGGTTCGGACTGTGCAATTATCTGTGCTGCAAAGATGCCGGCATTTTTTGCTCCAGACTTGCCAACAGCCATTGTAGCGACTGGAATACCAGGAGGCATCTGCACCGTTGCAAGCAGGGCATCCATGCCCAGCAGGGCAGATGAATCAATCGGCACGCCAATTACAGGAAGCGTAGTATGGGCCGCCAGCACACCTGCTAAATGGGCGGCGTGGCCAGCACCGGCAATAATAACCTTGAGTCCCCGTTCCTGCGCTGTTGATGCGTATTCGGCTGCTCTTGCCGGGGTTCTGTGGGCCGATGCAACTGTCATTTCCCAGGATATTCCAAAGCCGGATAATGCGCCTGCTGCTGCTTCCATGACAGAAAGGTCTGAATCACTTCCCATCACGATTCCAACAGTTTTTGGTGCATCCATGCGGGCTGCGGCTTTTGCGCCTATGTCCGTGCGAAAATAGACCTTTGGCCAAGAGATTTTATCTACAGCCTTGTATGCCTTTTTAATTGCCTGCTCGATAGTGTTGCCAAGGGCGGTAACTCCGAGAACCCTGCCGCCGGTTGCGGTGATCTTACCGTTTTTTTCTGTTGTTCCTGCGTGGAAAACAAAAACGTCTTTCATTTTGGCTGCATCATCAAGCCCTTTTATAATGCTTCCTTTTTTATATGCGCCTGGATAGCCGCCAGAAGCCATGACCACGCATACCGTGGGACGTTCGTCAATTTTAAGCTTAAATGTATCGAGTTTTTCGTCAATGACTGCATCCATGACATCAATTATATCGCTCTTAAGGCGCATCAGTAATGGCTGTGCTTCTGGGTCGCCGAACCGTGCATTGAATTCCAGCACCCTGGGCTGTCCCCTGTTGATCATCAGGCCGGCATAAAGTACGCCCTTATAGGGCCTGCCTTCGGCTGCCATGGCGTTCACAGTTGGAATCATGACTTGATCCATGATTTTTTTGTGCATGAACCTGTCAACAACCGGGGCTGGTGAGTAGGCTCCCATGCCGCCTGTGTTCGGGCCTTTATCGCCATCGTAAACTGCTTTGTGATCCTGGGAAGTCGGCAGCGGAACTACGGTTTTGCCATCGGTGAAGGCCAGAAATGAAGCCTCCTCGCCAATGAGCATCTCTTCAATGAGTACCCTGTCGCCAGCATCGCCAAAGGCCCTGTCCTGCATGACCTGTTTCAGTGCATCAATGGCTTCTTTTTCCGTTTCGCAAAGGAGTACACCCTTGCCGGCAGCAAGCCCGTCAGCCTTTACCACGATTGGCGCGCCTGTCTTTTTAATATATGCTTTAGCCTTGGTAAAATCTGTGAACGACTCGCCCTCGGCTGTTGGGATTCCATATTTATTAAGAACATTTTTCATGAAGGACTTGCTCGCCTCAAGCTCGGCTGCCTTTCCGCTTGCACCAAAAACCCTTAAACCCTTTTTCTCGAACTTGTCCACGATTCCCATTGAAAGCGGGTCTTCCGGACCCACCACCGTGAGATCAATCTCGTTGTCCATTGCAAACTTTAAAAGTAAATCAATCTTTGATGCGCCAATATCAACACATTCAGCGATCTTTGCAATACCGGCATTACCCGGTGCACAAAATATCTTTTTTACCCTGGGACTCTTGGATATTTTCCATACAAGGGCGTGTTCTCTGCCACCGCCACCTATGACCAAGACTTTCATGGAACCTCCATTATTGTGAATTTTTTTAATAAAATTTTAATCTTTAAATAT
>JAOZSB010000522.1 GCA_029939895.1 Desulfobacterales bacterium | reverse complement strand
TTACAGCACGTTGGGTGCTATTCTAAAAAGTTAAACGGGACACTACTGATAAGGTTTGTCTTTTTTTTGTTCCTGTTAGGAATTCATTTTAAGTAATCAAAGATACCCTAACGCAATGATTTGAAATAATTTATTGACTTTTTGCTAATAATTTATTCTAATAGATGGTTTGAGCGTCTCTGCTTGAAAATTGCTTAAAGCAGAAGCTTTTTATAAAAGAAAAAGAAATTTATAAAGGAGATAAAATTGTCAGTAGAGCCAAGTGAGATTAAAGACTTAGACATATTCAGCGATTTGACCAGCGACGAGATAGCGCTTGTAGCCCCACTGGTTTCAACAGTTAAGGTTGTTGAGGGTGAGACATTAACACAAGTCGGCCAACTTGCAATATCTTTTTATGTCATCCAGGAAGGAAACTTTATGATTGCTGGTAAGGATGGCAAGGCAATAACGATACACAAGCCGGGCCACGTTATTGGCTGGTCTGCCATTGCAGGAAGTTTTATTTATACAGGTGCCGCAATCGCATTGACAGATGGCATCCTTTTCTCCATGCCCGGAGAAGAATTTTTAAAACTTATCCAGGCCCACTCCTCTTTTGGGGATAAGATGTTGAAAAACTTGAACAAAATTATGGAAGAACGTCCCTCGTTCGCCAGAAAATAACAGCATTTATTTTAAATATTAAAAATAGAACCAAAACAATTTATAATATCAGCCATGTATAAATTTCATGCTGATAGGAGGTATCCCATTGAAAGGATTAGAAGCAGTAACAGCTCATAATGGATGGGCAATTTCAATTGTAGGCGCATCTATTGTTTTTACTGGCCTTACATCCCTTGCATTAATTATTTCTCAAATCCACAAGGTTCTTGATTTTTGGGAAAACAGAACCGAACGGTTACAACAGCTCAAGGAACTTTTAACCAGGAAAAAAGAAGTAATTGTTCCACTGGCTGACAGCACAGCCTGCATGGATGTCAGGTCGGCAGTCAATCCATTTAAACTTCTGTCATCACGCATTGGACAGCCCTTTTCTCTTCCCCAACTTATAAAGGTAGCAGAAAAGTTTGGCCAGCTTAGACCACACTATGTAATAAATGGTCTTCTTGTCGCAGGAGTAATCACACCAGACGGCGAAGGTTTTTTTCTCTGGAACGAAGAAGCAGAAAAACGACTTTTAGCTGAATAACATAAGGAATCGAGCGTATATATGGAAGAGATTACCAGACTAATTGGAGAGTTTATCGCAAACACAGGATTTGCAATGGCGGATTATCGTCATATAATCATGATCGTTGTAGGCCTGACTTTTATTTATCTCGGAATTGCAAAGCACTATGAACCACTTCTTCTTGTTCCAATCGGCTTTGGAATTCTTATGGGTAATGTCCCTGTTTTTGCAGGTTTTGGCTTAAGCATCTATGAAGATAATAGCGTGCTGCATTATTTGTATTTTGGCGTAACAGCAGGGGTCTACCCTCCTCTAATCTTTCTGGGGATCGGGGCAATGACCGATTTTTCAACCATGCTTGCCAGACCCCAATTAATGCTTCTTGGGGCAGCCGCACAAATGGGAGTTTTCCTGACCCTTGTCGGTGCCTTGTTTCTTGGGTTTGCTCCAAAGGAAGCAGCCTCAATCGCAATCATCGGAGGTGCAGACGGGCCAACAGCAATCTTTCTTTCAGCAAAACTTGCACCACACCTCATAGGCCCAATTGCCGTTGCTGCATATTCTTACATGGCGCTTGTTCCGGTTATCCAGCCCCCCATCATGAGGCTCTTAACCACAAAAGAAGAACGCCTCATTAAAATGGAAGAACCACGTGAGGTTTCAAAAAAGGAAAAAATAGTATTTCCAATCATAGGTTTTCTCCTTTGCTGCTTTTTGGCACCAGCCGCACTGCCCCTGCTTGGAATGCTCTTTTTTGGCAACCTGCTCAAAGAATGCGTTGTAACCGAACGCCTGGCCGTGGCCGCAAGAAATGCAGTAATTGATTCTGTTACCATACTTCTTGGTCTTACCGTTGGAGCCAGCACACAGGCAGAATACTTCCTGAACTCCAAATCAATAGGAATATTTATTCTGGGTGCTTTGTCCTTTGGAATCGCAACTGCTTCGGGTGTAATTTTTGCCAAGCTGATGAACCTGTTTATAAGACCAAAAATCAACCCGCTTTTAGGCGCTGCCGGAGTTTCAGCAGTACCTGATTCTGCACGGGTTGTCCAGGTTGTTGGTCAGGAAGAAGACCCAACAAACTTTCTTTTAATGCACGCAATGGCACCAAATATTTCCGGAGTAATCGGATCAGCAATCGCTGCCGGAATCCTTTGGAGCTTCATGCCGAAATAGCTTTATAAAAAAACATCGCAGCAATTTAAGGGCTCGCATTTTTCATGCGAGCCCTTTTTTATTGAAAACCACCATACCACCTGTAATAGATTTTTCCCATTTATAGATATTTTTTGTACAAAATCAATGCACCAAAACTCGATTCAATCTTTGGGTGACAACGATAATTTGTTGCCTGTACATGGATGGTAT
>JAOZSB010000521.1 GCA_029939895.1 Desulfobacterales bacterium | reverse complement strand
GTTGTTTTATGCATCCGGCTTCATCGATGCGGCCTTGCTTGAGGCAGGCCTTTCGATTTTGCCTTCTGCATTGTAAATGTTTTAAACTTGCAAGTACGGTATGTTCTTTAGAGTAGTTTACATTTTTCCTGATCAAATATCCCAAATTTTAAAATCTATGAAATTTTTTTGGGGGGTTTAGGGGGTTTGGGGGGTTTTCTAATTCACGCTATTAAGAATAATTAAAAAGCCTAATCCCTGTGAAGGATTAGGCAATTTTAGATCAATTGATAGCATTGTTAATCTGTGATGCAACACTTTCAGTAGCAGCACGCAATTGCTTATCACCCAAATGAGCATACCGCTGGGTCATGTTGCTTGAAGAGTGTCCCAGCAATTTCTGGAGTTCGTAGAGATTTTGACCAGAGCTAATACATATGCTGGCAAAGGTGTGCCTGAGATCGTGCAGTCTGAGTTTTTCGATTCCTGCTCTTGCCTTTGCTGTCTCAAATACCTTGCGAGGAGTAATTAAATGTCCTTTTGGTCCAGTACCAGGGAAGACATAATCGTTTGTCTTATTTTCTGACATTTCTACTACTACACCTTTGGCAAGCTCATTAAGGACTACGCTTCGAGATTTGCCACTCTTTGTATTCGGAAGAAAAACAGTCCCAGTGTCCAGGTTAACATTTTCCCATAGTAAATGAGTTGCTTCAGAAAGTCTTAATCCTGTAAAAAGTAAAAATCTTATTGCATATGCAGAAACACTTTGATCAACTTCTTTAAGAGCAGTTAGGAAGCGTTTAAGCTCATCTTTATTAAGAAACCGCTCCTTTCCACCAGGCTCTCGATATTTCTTTAACCCCTGACAAGGATTTTTCTCCAAAAATTGCCATTGAACGGCAAGGTTAAGCATTCTGATTAATACTGTCAGATGACGGTTGGAAGTACTTGGAGAATTCTTTGCGTTGATCATTGTTTGATATTTTTGCATATCTTTGGTTGTCAATGAAGACAACGGCTGATGACCAAAGGCAGGGTTCATATTGTTTTCAATCTTACTCAAGTCTTCACGCCAGCTCTTTTTGTTCACCTTTGCAAATGGTAAGTATTCCTGGGAAGCAAACTCTGCAAAAGTAATATCAGTGTTTTGCTTATTCTTTTCTGCAACTGGGTCTATACCTTGTGACAACTGGTTTTTATATTCATTGGCTCTGGTTCTGGCTTCTTGCAAAGATACAGCAGGGAACTCACCAATAGAGATTGACCGTTTACGTTTTCTGAACCGATACCGCAGATGGAAGAACTTTCTGCCATTTTTACTGACTAATACACGAAGACCTATAACCTGTTGATCAGAATACTCCTGCTCCCGTGATTTAGCATTTTGGGGATTTGCTGGTAAGTTTTCTATAAATGTTTTTGTAAAATTGTGTTTTCTGCTCATACGGACTTTAGCATCCATAACTTATTCCTCCTGTAAAATTTAAACACTATTGGACAAGATTGTGAGGGCTTCGGCTCCCAAGTCTGTGGACATGGTGCCATAGAACTTTTCTCTTTAATGATTTGTTCTAATTTAAAGTTAAACTCCGGTACTCCTCCGGTAAAGAGCATGAAAAATCATAAATGCTTATTAAGGAAAAACTCATTTTTAGGGGAAGCTGCAACTATTCCGGCTTTTTGGGATAATCTGACAGGTTTATATTGATTGCTATAATTTAGATTGCAGTAATAACTTTAGCAACTCTATCATATTAGCAATGGGTGCATAAATTATAATTGAATCCTACTGACTTCTGACGCTGACCTGATACGCCAGGATAACTCCAGTTCGCAATCAATTTCTACACCTTTGACATTTATTGACTTGAGTTCAGCAAAGGATATGTAGCCCCATTCTGCACACTGAATATCACCATTTAGTATAGCATATCCGAAGAACAGGTCATCACCATCATACTCGACAATATACCAGTCACTATCGAATATAAAAAAGTGCAGATATACCAGCTTATCTCCTGGAGCAGTACTTTCTGTTGCATAAAGTCCTGGGATTGCATCAAGCCTTTTTTGTGAAGGGATATTCCACATTTTAAACCTCCTCCTGTAATTATTGTAGCATTGGTAAAAGCGCAATGCTTCCAGGTTTAGACAGACTGATTTGCTTTTCTGTTTCATCTCCATAGTTCCAAATTATCTGTGTTCCTCTGTCAATCATGGTATCGAGTAGGTCTGAGTCAAATAAAGCAGGAATAGTCTTGCTGTTGATACCTTTAACCAAGTTGTCTTCTTGCAATAAGAAATCTGTATTAATATTAAACTCCAGAACAGGGCCTTCTTCATCAGGATCACCAGCACCAAATATCTCAACTGTGAGTTCAAGGCTGTCATCGTGAACGTCTTTTACAAGGAACAACCTGACAACTGACAGTTCGTCAATGGTTTCTCCGACATCTATAAGCTCATCCACTACTTCTTCAAATTCAATTACTTCTCTTACAGTTTTCATAAAATCTCCTTAAATTAGTGATTAAAAATATATTTCTATTTGATTATATATATTTGAAATCCA
>JAOZSB010000520.1 GCA_029939895.1 Desulfobacterales bacterium | reverse complement strand
ACAGCACGTTGGGTGCTATTCTAAAAAGTTAAACGGGACACTACTGATATATTGTATAAAATAAATCTTTACAAACCCCTTATGTATAAGGATGCAATAAAATGAACAGATCAGATATGGAAATAGCAGTTGTAGTAAGACGTGTCACCTGGGTCGGGCTTGTATTTAACCTGATTCTTTCCGGCATAAAGATGTTTGCGGGCGTGTACGGCAACAGCCAGGCCGTGGCTGCGGATGCGATTCATTCCCTTTCAGATACCACAACCGATATTGCCGTCATTGTGGGTTCGTATTTCTGGACAAAGCCGCCAGACGAGGATCACCCCTATGGTCACAAACGGATCGAGACAATTGTAACGGTATTTATAGGCGTGGTTGTCCTGGTTGCCGGAGTAAAAATCGGATGGGATGCAATGCAGTCACTGGGGGAAGGGAGTTCCTCAACACCCCGCTGGCCCGCTTTGGCAGCGGCCCTGGCTTCAATAATCATCAAGGAGTGGCTGTACCGCTGGACAGACTATAAGGGTAAAAGCATTAAAAGCACGGCCCTGTCCGCAAACGCATGGCACCACAGGCTTGATGCATTCAGCTCCATACCCGCCTTTATTGCCGTGGGCGTGGCGATGATAAAGCCGGGCTGGGCCTTTGTGGATGCCATTGGCGCACTTATCGTATGTGTAATGATTCTCCAGGCAGCCATTAAAATCATACTCCCGCAGGTCAGCGCACTAATCGACACAGGAGCCACGACTGAAGAATGTGAAGCCATAGTTGCAATAGCCAGGGGAGTTGATGGAGTATTGCAAGTTCATGGTTTGCGGACAAGATATTCCGGCTCCTCCATTTATGTTGATATGCATCTTGTGGTAGATGGTGGAATAACAGTCCATGACGGGCATGAAATCGCCGAGGAAGTAAAGCGGAAAATAATTGGCACCGGCCCTGGCGTGATTGATGTCAACGTCCATATTGAACCTGAAAGCGCAGCAATAGACTCCGGCTCACTAAAAAATTCATCCTTTCAGCCCTGAAAGGGCGGCAGATACCAGCCCAGGGCGTAAGCCCTGGGGATATAGTGCGACCCAAAAATTGAGCCCTGTAAGGGCGACATATAAATATATTGGCTAAAAAACCCATATCCACCCATCCTTATAAAAATAAACCCCTTGTGCAAATTACCATAACCCTATATATTATTTTAAAATGAACAATACAATTATAGGGGCTGAATGCCATGGGCGAAAAAAAGAAACTTTTCATTAGCTATGCAAGGGAAGAAAAAGATATTGAATTTGCCATGGAGCTTTATAATGCTTTGGAAGAGGCTGGCTTTGACCCGTGGCTGGATGTAAAAAAACTGAGCCATGGAGAAAAATGGAAAGATGTAACAATAAAAGAGGCCATCCGCTCATGCGATTATTTTTTCACATTATTTTCCTCTAAATCCGTAAACAGGACAGGCTATTTCCAAACAGAATTAAAAATTGCATTGGAATATGATGCTGAACACCCGGAGTCGGCAATTTTCATAAAACCGATTCGACGGGATAACTGTAAACTGCCCGCCAGCCTGAGCGGTATTCATAGTGTTGATTTATTTCCAGACTACAAAGCCGGGCTTACAAAGATTTTAGTTGACCTTGGAATAGAACCAGAAGCTCTGACAGGCGTTTCTGAACCGACAGATCGTGATGCATTGCCGGAAAGGAAAAAGCTTCCTGCGACTTGCGCCATGGGCATGAAATCAATAAATGACAGGTTTGTGGGTAGGATCAGGGATCTGTGGACGCTGCACGATAAGGTACAAAAAAGTGGGACAGCAATTGTAACGGCAGCCGGGGTTGCGCTGGTTTGCGGAATGGGCGGGATCGGCAAGTCTCAGCTGGCTGTGGAGTATGTCCACAGGTTTGGGTATTTGTATGATGGCGGTGTGTTCTGGATTGATGCAGAAAAATCCAGGACAGACATGGTGAATAGAATTTGTGCAACCTTAGACATCAATCTTAACGAACGCCTGGACGAGGACGGGCAGGTTGAGACGCTCTGGAAGTTTCTGGGAGATGGTGAACCCGTGCTGGTGGTGCTTGATAACTTCCGGCAAACCACTGAGCTTGAGCCTTGGCTGCCAATGAGCGAGGCAATCCATGTTCTGGTGACAACCCGGCGCAAGGACCTGGTTGATTATGACAGCCTGTCCCTTGATGTTTTGAGCGATGAAGCGGGTGCTGGACTAATCAACTCAAGAGCAAGGAAGTTTGAACCACATGAGGCTGAAGCATTGTCAAACAAGCTTGGCGGGCTGCCCCTGGCTCTGGAGCTTGCCTGCTTTTACTTGAACCGTAAAAAAACACTAAGCATTACTGACCTGATAGCAACAATTGACCAGAAGGGTGAACTTAAATCGCTGGAAGACTTCACGAAAAATTATTCACAGCAGCTACCCACAGGGCGTGAAAAAAGTATTCCAGCCATGTTTCAAATGGCCTGGGACTCTGCCTCTGAAGATGCAAAGGATATTTTAAGGGCAATGTCCGTGCTTGCGCCATACCCGGTTCCCCG
>JAOZSB010000162.1 GCA_029939895.1 Desulfobacterales bacterium | reverse complement strand
GGCTTAGAATTTTTTAAAGAAACATATTCCGGCGCGGTTAGAGAAATAACCATCGGTGAAGGTGCAAATGCCGTAACCGTTGGTGGAGAAACGTGCTACCCATTTTATCAATTTGAAGGAAAGTTGCCCAACAAGCCCCGGATTGCAATGGAAATATGGGACATGGAGCCGCCTGAGTGGCCTGAGGCCGCTATAGCGCCCTTCAAGGACGTGATTTCCGATCCTGCTGCGTGGGCAAAGAAATGTGTTGATGAGTATGGCGCAGAGATGATTGTGCTGCAACTCAAAAGCACCGACCCCAATGACAAAAACACAAGTCCTGATGATGCTGCAGCAACCGTAAAAAAGGTTCTGGAAGCCATTGACGTTCCCCTTATTGTATGGGGTACAGCAAGTGTGCAGAAAGACGAAGAAGTTTTGAAAAAAGTAGCTGAAGTTTGCCAGGACTATACCCTGACAATAGGCCCGGTTGAAGATGCCAACCATAAAGGTATTGGTGCCGCGGCAATGGGTTATGGACACATAATCATATCATCATCGCCGATTGATGTTAACCTTGCAAAACAGGTTAATATTCTTTTGGAGAACCTGGGCGTTGCCATGGACAAGATCGTTGTTGATCCTACCACAGGCGGCCTTGGTTACGGCCTGGAATATTCTTATTCTGTAATGGAGCGTCTGAGGATGGCTGCTTTGGGACAGGGTGATGATAAACTTCAATACCCGTTGATTAATAATGTTGGTAATGAGGTGTGGAAGTCTAAGGAAGCAAAACAAACAGTAGAAGAAGCTCCAACATTGGGCGACCCTGAAAGAAGGCCTGTGATTATGGAAGCAACTGCTGCTGTTTCATATTTAATGGCTGGCTCAAACGTGCTGATTCTTCGTCATCCAGAGGCTGTAAGAATAGTAAAGTCTTTTATTGATCTTATGATTGATGGCGGATCTGCTGATGGTACTGCTGCGATAGCAAAACGTCTTGATGATGTTGACATTGATTATGCAGCCCTTTCTCCAGAACTTGATCTTAAAATTGAGGAAGAGAAGAAGGCCGCACCAGCTAAAAAGGCCGCACCTGCTAAAAAGGCTGCACCTGCTAAAAAAGCACCAGCCAAGAAAGCACCAGCGAAGAAAGCAGCACCTGCTGCTGCTGCACCTGCTGCTGCTGCTGCTGCACCTGCAGTTGATACTGCTGCGGCTGATGCTGCTGCTAAAGCAAAGGCTGATGCTGATGCAAAGGCTGCTGCTGAGGCAAAGGCAAAGGCTGATGCTGCTGCTAAAGCAAAGGCAGAAGCTGATGCAAAGGCTGCTGCGGAAGCAGATGCACTGGCAAAAAGAAAAGCCGAAGTTGCTGCTCGTGAAGCCGAAGAAGCTGAGCTGAAGAGTAAGCGTGAGGCTGCCCGTGCAGACATTGCAGCCAAGAGAGCCACTGGAGCAGAAGAAGAGATAACGAAAACCCCTGCAAAGGTTCAGGTTGCCAAGATCGACAAAATGATGATGAAGATAGACTGGTCTCATAAGAGACTTATCTAAGTAGCCTGGGCATTCCCTTGATATTGGGGGATCGATAAACACATAAACTATGAGGAGGAACCTCAAGATGGCTGAAGATAAAAAAGAAGTGAAGGCCGCGAAACCTAAGAAGATGGCCAATCCAGATACGGTCTCCATAGATGCCGCGACTAGAGAAATGCTGGCTCGCGCTCAGAAAATGGGCATTGAAACAGTATTTGATCGGGCTGTAACCATGAAGCCTTGTAATATAGGTATACAGGGTACATGTTGCAAGAACTGCGCAATGGGCCCCTGTCGCCTGCCACTACCAAAGGACTATGGCGAGGGCAAGGATGAAAGAAAAGGTCTTTGTGGTGCAACTGCCAACACAATCGCCGCAAGAAACTTTGTCAGAATGATTGCTTCAGGATCGGCTGCTCACTCTGATCATGGTCGTGGTGTGGCAGAAGTATTTCTTGCTGCTGCAAGGAAAGAGACCGATGACTATAAGATAAAAGACGTCCAAAAGCTTATTGCTGTTGCTCCACACCTTGGTGTTGACACTACCGTTGAAGTTGACGGTGAAGTGCTTGACAGAGATGTTGATGAAATAGCTCTTGAAGTTGCTGAAGCAGCGTTGAATGAATGGGGCAAGGCAGAGGGCGAGCTACTCTACCTCCAGCGTGCGCCAAAACCTCTTTATGAAAAATGGGTGAAAGAGGGTGTTCGTCCCAGGAATATCGACCGTGAAGTAGTTGAATGTATGCATAGAACTCACATGGGCGTTGATCAGGATTATAAAAACCTCATGAAACAGGGAACAAGATGCGCTCTGGCTGATGGTTGGGGCGGCGCAATGCTTGCAACTGACATTCAGGATATTCTTTTTGGTACACCATACCCCTTACAGTCTGAGGCTAACCTCGGCGTGATGAAACACGATCAAGTTAATGTAGTAATTCACGGTCATGAGCCTGTTCTTTCAGAAATGATAGTTGCGGCTTCACAGACGACTGAGATGCTTGATTATGCTAAATCAAAGGGTGCAAAGGGAATTCAGCTTTCGGGAATCTGCTGTACAGCAAACGAGATACTTGAAAGACACGGAGTTCCTCTATGCGGAACATTCCTTCAGCAGGAACTTGCCATAATCACGGGTGCATGTGATGCAATGGTAGTGGATGTCCAGTGTATCTTTCAGAATCTTGCAAATGTTGTAGAATGTTTCCATACAAAACTTATCACAACCCATCCTATAGCCAAGATGGAGCAGGATAACGTTGTCCATATAGAATTTGATGAGCATCACGCAATGGAAGATGCCAAGCGAATTCTCAAGATAGCGATAGACAACTTTGGGAACAGGGACGCTGACGTAATGATCCCAAATCACAAAGCATCTCAGGTTGCTGGTTTCGGCGTAGAGTCGATAGAGTATCATCTGGGTGGAACATTCAGGGGCACTTACTACACTCTGAATGATAATATAATTAATGGACGCATCAGAGGGCTGGCTGGCGTGGTTGGTTGTAATAATGCAAGAACCAAGCACAATGAGGCCCATATTACACTGGTAAAAGAACTGGTCAAAAATGATGTTCTTGTTTTGACCACAGGATGTAACGGTATAGCATGTGCCATGGAAGGCCTGCTGACACCTGAAGCGGCTGGCGTATACTGCGGTCCCGGACTTAAAGAAGTCTGTGAAACTGTAGGTATTCCACCGGTTCTGCATCTTGGTTCCTGCGTTGACAACTCAAGAATACTCCTGGCGGCCACGGAAGTTATCAAGGTCGGCGGACTCGGAACAGACCTCTGCGACATACCTGCGGCTGGCTCTGCACCTGAGTGGATGAGTGAAAAAGCGATAAGCATCGGACAATATTTTGTTGCATCCGGCGTTTATACTGTGTTCGGTTACTTGCTGCCAACATCCGGCGCACCAGTCTTCCATAAACACCTCACAGAGGACATGGAAAAGATCTACGGCGGCATGTGGGATGTTGAACCAGATCCAATCAAACACGCCAAACTGATGATCGCTCATATAGACAAGAAGCGTAAGGAACTCGGTATAGACAAGGCCAGGGAGCGTGTCCTCATGGATATGGATGACCGCCAGAAACTCGAGGCTTAATCTAAAACGCAACAAAATCCTCAACAAAGGAGGAAGATATGTCACGATTAGTAGCATTTGCCGCGATACAGGGCGGCTACAATATAGTATCAAAGGTAGAGGGCAGGCTTCAAAGGGCACTTCAGACCTACGATGCCTCAACCAAGGTTGGGTTTCCCAACACTGCCTATTATCTGCCGGTTATCTATTCACTTCTGGGACTCAAGGTTGAGACCCTCGAAGATATGCAAAAACCTTTAGACGTTGCACGGAAGCTCCTTCCGCCCCACGTTAAAGGCTCCAACCACCTTCCATACCTTGGGCCACTTCTGGACGCAGGTATTGCAGGTCTTTTTGCATTTGAGATAGATGAAGCTCTCAGGTATCTTGAAGACCCGGATTTCTACTTACCTTCGGAAGATATTGACGAAGAAGCAGGAAAAATCTGGCTCGGTGCAGCAGATGACACCGTTTTCAGGAAAAGAGGCGTGGAATTTGTTGATGGTTCAGCACCAGGTTTTGCTGCAATAGTTGGTGCGGCTCCAAATCCTGAAATCGCCAAGATGATAGTAGAAGATTATCAGAAGAGAAGCCTTTATATATTCCTGGCAGCCAACCAGAACGGCACAACCGTTGCCGAACAACTTCTGGAAGCTGGCGTTCAGATCGGCTGGAACACACGTATTGTTCCTTTTGGTCCAGACATCTCCAGTGCAATATTTGCTCTTGGTTTTGCAAACAGAGCTGCAATGGCCTTTGGTGGCATTGAGCCTGGTGACTACAAGAGTATGCTTCTTTATAATAAAAACAGGATATTCGCATTTGTCAACGCACTTGGTGATGTTAATGCTGAATGGGCCGCTGCTGCGGCTGGCTGCGTAAACTGGGGCTTCCCAACTATCGCAGACACAGACATCCCGGAAATCCTGCCCACAGGTATTTGTACTTACGAGCATGTTGTTGGTAATATTGACCACGACGATCTCGTACAAAAATCTGTTGAGGTCAGGGGACTCAAGGTAACTGTTGATGAGATTGATATCCCATGCGCATTTGGTCCTGCATACGAGGGCGAACGTGTCAGGGGTGCTGATCTTCTTACACAGATGGGTGGCGGAAAGACACAGGCGACTGAATATTTAATTGAAGCTGGAATGAACGACATCGAAGACGGCAAGGTCGAAGTTGTAGGGCCTGATGTTGGCGATGTCAAAGAAGGCGAAGTACTTCCTCTTGGTATTTTTATCCAGGTGGCAGGACGTGAGTTCCAGTCCGACTTCGAGCCTATCCTCGAACGCCAGATTCATCATCTTATTAACTACATCCAGGGCATCATGCATATGGGCCAGAGAGACATTGCATGGGTTCGCATCAGCAAGGGTGCTGTTGAAAAAGGCTTTACCATTAAAGACATCGGTAAAGTGCTTCACGCTAAACTGCACCAGGACTTCCAGGCGATTGTGGACAAGATCCAGGTAACACTCTACACAAATCAAAAAGACGTAGACGAACTGACCAAGAAAGCAAAAGCCGCTTACAAGACAAGGGACGAACGTGTTGAAAGCATGACAGACGAAGACGTGGAAACATTCTACTCATGTACTCTCTGTCAGTCATTTGCTCCAAACCATGTCTGCTCTGTAAGCCCGGAACGTACTGGTCTTTGTGGCGCATACAACTGGATGGACTGCAAGGCTTCCTTTCAGATCAACCCGACCGGACCTAACCAGCCTATCGAGAAGGGCGAAGTCCTTGATCCTAAGCTGGGACAGTTCAAGGGTGTCAATGACTTCATCTATAAAGCCTCCAGGGGCAATATCACCCATTACAACTTCTACTCAATGGTTCATGATCCCATGACAACATGCGGCTGCTGTGAAGCAATCGCTGCAATGCTTCCGGCTTGTAACGGTATTATGACTGTAAACCGTGAGTTCATCGGTGAAACACCCTGTGGCATGAAGTTTACCACACTGGCAGGAGTTATGGGCGGCGGCGCATCCTCACCAGGATTCATCGGCCACTCCAAGTTTAATGTCACTCAGAGGAAGTTTATCTCCGGCGACGGCGGACTCCTCAGAATGGTATGGATGCCAAAAATCCTCAAGGAAGAAATTAAGGAGAGGATTGATAAGCGCGGCGCAGAACTTGGTTACCCAAATCTGTATGATATGATTGCCGACGAAACAGTGGGAACCACAGAAGAAGAAATCCTTCCATTCCTCCAGGAAAAGGGACACCCCGCCCTTGATATGGAGCCTTTGGTAGGTTAGTAAATATAAACTAAAAAGGGGCGGATTACTTTTTTTTTGCCGCCCCTTTAAAATATCAAGTCGAATATTATGATAAGGAGACGAAGATGGCATTAACCGGTATTCAAATATTCAAACTCCTGCCTAAGACTAACTGTAAGGAATGTGGTGTACCTACCTGCCTGGCCTTCGCCATGAATCTGGCATCGGGCAAGGCAGAACTCGACAATTGTCCCTACGTTTCAGACGAAGCAAGGGATAAACTGGCAGAGGCGTCTGCACCCCCCATCAGGCCAGTTACAATAGGTAAGGGTGTTCGTAAGATCACCGTTGGTGGAGAAACAGTTCAGTACAGGCATGAGAAAACATTTTTTAACCCAACTGGGCTGGCTGCACTGGTTAACTCTGATATTTCAGGAGCTGACCTGGAAGGCAAATTAAAAGCATGGAACGCCCTTCAGTACGAAAGGGTAGGTCTCAATTTAAGGCCGGAACTCGTTGCTGTAAAAGACGTAAACGGCGACAAGGGAGCTTTTGCAGCGACTGCAAAGACAGTTGCTGAAACTTCCGAATTTAACGTTATACTTATGACCGAAGACGCTGATGTTATGAAGGCTGGCGTTGAGGCATGCGGTTTTAAGCGTCCATTGCTTTATGGCGCAACCGCTGCCAATATTGATGCATTTGCAGAGCTTGCCAAAGCAGACTCCCTGCCGGTTGCAGTGAAAGCTGAATCAGCAGATGGCGTTGAAGCATTGACAACCAAGCTTGCTGCGGCTGGTATCAAGGATATAGTCGTGGATCCAGGCTCAAGGGAAGTCAAGGCCAGTTTTGAGGACATGGTTGGACTTAGAAGAGCAGCCCTCAAGGATCTCAACAGAGATCTTGGCTACCCAACGATTGTTTTTCCATGCGAAATGGCTGACAATCTTGATATGGAAACACTTATTGCTTCCATGTATATTGCCAAGTACGGCGCAGTTGTTGTTCTTTCGGATTTTGTTGGCGAGAATATATTCCCGCTTCTTCTCGAAAGACTCAATATCTACACCGATCCACAAAGACCGATGACGGTTGTAGAGGATATTTATCCGATCAATAACCCGGATGAAAATTCTCCAGTGCTTGTTACCACCAACTTCGCCCTCACATACTTCATCGTGTCCGGCGAAATTGAAGCCAGCAAAGTACCAACATGGCTCTTGATCAAGGACGCAGAGGGACTTTCAGTCCTCACAGCATGGGCAGCAGGAAAATTTGCCGGAGATGACGTTGGTATATTCGTCAAGAAAAGCGGCATATTGGATAAGATTAAACACCAGGAACTCGTAATTCCAGGATTTGCAGCAGCAATAGCTGGTGATGTGGAAGAGGAACTCCCTGGCTGGAAAATCATTGTTGGACCAAGAGAAGCGGCGCACATCCCCGCATTCTTGAAAAACATGTAAAAGATTTTTCGTGAGATTTTAAAAACGAAACTTTAACGGAGCTATAAGTTTATTTCATAAGTTAACCTTTTGGATAAACTAAAATGAGATAAACTGAAGTCAAAAGCTTCGGTAAAATCTACCTTAACTGGGAGGAAGTATGCTTTTAATTGGTGAAAGTTTAAACGTAATTTCTAAAAAAATCGGTAAAGCGTTCAAAGAACGCGATCCAAAACCGATTCAGGAAGAAGCCCTGTTCCAGAAGGAAAAGGGGATGGACTTCATAGATATTAATTTGGGTCCTGCAAAAAAAGACGGACATGAGCTTATGCCCTGGGTTGTACAGACAGTTCAGGAAGTTGTGTCGGATGTTCCTCTTGTCATGGACACATCTAATATTGCAGCTATTGAGGCAGGCCTCAAAGTTGCTAAACCTTGTGACGTTCCCCACCTTGTCAATTCAATCATGGCAAGACCTGAACGCTATGAGAAAATGGTTCCAATGGCATTGGACGCAAACGCAGACTTCATCGCTCTTATGTGGGGTCCTGATGGACTTCCCAGAGACGAGAATGAACGAGCTGCACTTTGTGTGGAACTTCTCTACTTTGCAAACGAAGCAGGAATTCCAAACGAAAAGATCTGGGTTGATGGAATCGTAACACCCGTCAATATCCAGCAGCCACAGCTTATTAGCCTTATGGAGTTCCAGCAAATGCTGCCGGACATCTGTCCAGGTGCTAAGAGTACATGTGGACTTTCCAATATCTCAAATGGCCCTCCAGATAACCTCAGGCCTATCCTGAATCAGACTTACATGGTGATGCTGGAAAAATGCGGAATGGTATCTGTTATTTCCGATCCCTGTGATGACAAACTCACAGATATCGCAAAGGGTAAACGCCCGGACATCGTTGATCTTATCAACGGAATGCTCGACGGCACAGAGCCTGACATACCAAGCCTTTCCGATGAATTACAAGAATACGCAAAAACTGTAAACGTGATACTTGGAAAGACACTCTATTCCGATTCATGGCTTGAAGTTTAAGCGATAAAAAAAAAGAAGTTTTTTTGCTTATTTCATAACCAGACCTCTGGCATAAACTAAGCAATCGGCTTCGATGTTAATTTTAAGTTTATTGGAAGTATTAAAAAAACCCTGCCCGTATAACGGGCGGGGTTTTTTAGTTATTTTGTGAAAGCACTTTGCTTATTATGGGAAATTTGGGCCTGCCAATTTAACTATCTGTTCAATATTGCATGAATCGACGCAGCCAGGTCTGCAAATTCTTGGGGTGACAGTGTTTCAGCCCTTCGCAGAGGGTCAATGCCAGCATTTTTCAAGGATTGTGTAGCATCAACAGAAGAGATTTCCAGCCAGCTTTTTGAAAGTGAGTTTTTCAGGTTTTTTCTTCTGCTCGAAAAAGCAGCTTTGATAATGCCAAAATAGAAATCTTCATCTTCTACATGAATTTTTTCTTTAAAGATAACTTTTATTACGGAAGAATCAATCTTTGGCCTGGGGAAAAAGCATGATGCTGGCACTTCCACAACTTTTTCAACATCAGAGCAGTACTGGAGCATGGCAGCAAGTCGGCTGTATGCCTTTGTTCCAGGGGGTGAGTAAAGCCTGTCGGCAAGTTCCTTTTGGAGCATGAGTACTGCGCTTTCAATGCATGTGCGTGATTTTATGAGGGCGACGATGATTTGAGAAGAAATATTGTATGGAAGGCTGCCCATAATCTTTAGCTGAGTGGCAGGTGCGACACCGCAAATATCAAGGCTCATGATATCCTGGATGATTAGTTCCACGTTATCTGCATTTGCGATTTTTAATTCATTTTTGAGCATTGAAGCGGTTTGAGGATCTTTTTCAACGGCAAAAACAGTTTCAGCAATTTTTGCACCGTGTACTGTCAATGCTCCGAGTCCAGCTCCGATTTCTAGAATAATGTCGTCCCTGTTGGCATCGGTAGCCTTGACAATTTTTTTGGCAATGTTCATATCAACAAGAAAATGCTGGCCAAGATATTTTTTTGCCCTTTGGCCGGATGCTGTTAAAAGTGTTCTGGGTGATGTCATCTATCTTCCCTGTTTTATAATCACAGTTTATTACTGAATTAACGGTTACGCCTGTACATGAAAAAATTAAGCCGTTAACCAAAAAAAAATAATCAAATGGGGCCTTTTTCAATAATAGTTTAAACAGGCCTACCTATCAACAATCAAATACTCTGGCGTTTGTCAATAAATAAGGACTGAGTGTCGGGTAAAAGGACAAGAAATTTCTTAGTTTGTGTAGAAATGCACGTGAGTTTTCTTTGTCAAATATTTACTAAATTACTAAAGTCTATTGCACATTAATAAATAATTAGTCAA
>JAOZSB010000161.1 GCA_029939895.1 Desulfobacterales bacterium | reverse complement strand
GCAGCCAACACTCACCGCCGAGAAAAACAACTGGCAAGCCAACTACTAAAAGGATTTAATGGTAGAAACGATCTCCATAGTATCACATCTCTTGATGTGGCCGATTATCGAGATCTACGGCTAAAAGATGTGAGCAACACAACCGTTCGCCTTGAACTGTCTTTATTGTCTGACATTTTTAATCGAGCTATTCAAGACTGGGGGTTGCTTATTGATAATCCGGTAAAGAAAATAAAACGTCCCTCTCCTGCACCCGGGCGGGTGCGGTTTTGCACCGAGGAAGAAGCTGGCCGGCTGTTAGCAGCTTGCAAAGAAAGTCAAAATCAACTTCTGTACCCCTTTATACTCCTTTTAATGCACACTGGAATGCGCCCTTCAGAGGCCGCCGGGTTACGCTGGGATCAAGTTGATCTGGCCCAGCGGTTTGTGCTTCTTGAAAAGACCAAAACTGCACCCTTCAGGCGGGTACCAATAACAACGCCAACGGCTGATGCATTAAAGAACCTGGAGCTACAGGAAAATGGTTTAATATTTCTGCCGGATGAAAAACGACTTATTAAATCTGATTATTTTAGAAAGGCATTTGAAACCGCCCGAAAACGGGCCGGGCTAAATGACCTTCGCATGTACGACCTACGACACACGGCGGCCAGCCACTTACTCATGGCTGGGGTTGATTTGCGTACATTGGCTGACATTCTTGGGCACCGTACTATGCAGATGGTTATGCGCTACTCCCACTTACTTGATGACCACAAGCAGGAAGCCGTTGACAGGATTGCCGGGCTTGGATTGCAAAAAAAAGAAAAAATGGAAAAACAAAGGATGCGTCGCTGCCTTATCCTCTACATGATTTTTTCATTGCCACTCAATTATCAAAATACCTTTTAAATCAAACTGCGCCTTCTCAGTTGAATAACTGTCTTTATTGCCTTTCGTGAACTAAATGCAAGGGCAAGCTCCATGGCTCCCTTGGTTCCTTTCGTAGCACTATCACTTTATAGCTCTCCCCAAACATGAGAGGTCTTGATCCAGAAAATCTCACATAGAAAATTTTCGTGTGACCGTATCTGTCAAAGCAATATGTTACCATATTATAAAATGGGATGAATGAGACGAAAAAGATAAGAGGTGTAATCTTAAATACAATAATGGTGCAATATACTTTTATTCACTAAGTTCGATTGACTTTCTTTGTAAAAAAGGTTAAAGACAACCTACTTTTCAGGCATTATCAAGGCGGTAATAATATTTTAAGAAGGATGTCAGATGGAGCAGATGACCGATCTAAAGGCAATTCTACACTCCAAACGTGCCAACATCTACTATCTTGAAAAATGTAGAGTCATGGTAAAGGGCGGGCGAGTGGTTTTTCTTACCGAAGAAAAGAACGAAAGCCAGTATTGGAATATACCCATAGCAAATACAACAGTAATTCTGTTAACTGTGGGAACTTCCATAACACAGGCAGCGGTTAGAATGCTGGCTTCGGCAGGGGTTTTAATTGGGTTTAGCGGAACTGGTGGCACACCACTTATTGCTGCAAGTGAAATCGAATGGCTTTCTCCGCAGAGTGAGTATCGACCGACAGAATATGTTCAAGGGTGGATGTCGTTCTGGTTTGATGAAGAAAAGCGGCTTAAAGTTGCAAAACGCTTCCAGCAGTTACGCATTGAATATTTGCAAGCGGCTTGGCAGAAAGACAAGGATTTGCAAGGGGAAGGATTTTATGCTGATGACGCTGACATCCAACAGGCTTTAACAGCGTTTTTAACAAAAATAGCACAAAGTCCGAATGTCACAAACTTGCTATTAACAGAAGCTCAACTCACAAAAACTCTATATAGAATTGCAGCCAATCGTACCAAACAAAAAGATTTTGTACGTAATTTTAACACTGTAGATGATGCCAATGCCTTTCTGAATCATGGCAATTACCTTGCCTATGGACTTGGTGCAACGACACTCTGGGTGTTAGGCATCCCCCATGGATTCGCAGTAATGCATGGCAAGACCAGGCGTGGTGCGCTTGTCTTTGACGTTGCTGATTTAGTTAAAGATGCCCTTATCCTGCCCTGGGCATTTATTTGTGCGAAAGAACAAGCAACAGAGCAGGAATTTCGCCAGCAGTGCCTGTTAAATTTCACTAAACACAATGCCCTGGACTTTATGTTTAATACGGTTAAGCAGATGAGCCAGGAGGGTGCTACATTATGATGGTTGTCTTTGTTGCCGAGTGTGAAAAAAAGGCTCTTAATAAAACCCGCAGGGTACTTGATGCGTTTGCTAACCGTATTGGCAACAGAACGTGGCAAACCGTGATAACCCAGGAGGGATTAAAGGCAGTAAAAAAGTTGCTTCGTAAAACCGCCACAAAAAACACCGCCGTATCCTGTCATTGGATTCGAAGCAGAAGCCGCAGTGAGCTAATTTGGGTTGTCGGAAACAAAGACAAGTTTAATGCACAGGGTTTTGTACCGGTTAATGCAACCCAAAAGGATGTCCTAAATTTCAAGTGGGAAAATGACTGGCATTATCTTCCTCTAATAAAAGCTCTTGTTGCAATTTCCGCACTTTTCCATGACTGGGGTAAAGCAAGTAAATGGTTTCAGAAAAAACTAAAGAAAACAAAATTTATTGGTGATCCTGTTCGCCATGAATGGATATCATGCCTCATTGTTTGTGCTTTGGCACAGGAATATGCAGATAAAGAAGATAGTTGGTTGAAGTGTCTTGAAAACGGTGAAATTGACGAGTTTTCGCTTCAGAAAGCACTAAATAGAAGGATGAAAGAAGCCGAAAAAGGCAATACGAAAAAAATATTTGTCAATCTTCCAGATTTTGCGGGCGCAATTGTGTGGTTGATTCTTTCCCACCACCGGATGCCATTGATATATGATGTCGATAACTGGCGAGGTGAAGCGGCAACTTCTATCCAACACATACTAAAACGCATATCACCAATATGGGGTTATGAAAACAAAACCGAAGAATTAAATTTGAGTCAGTGTTTTGAATTCCCCCAGGGGTTTCCAAGCCGATCATCACAATGGCAAAAGCATATTAAAAGGTGGGCTGGTAAGGCAAAGGCTTGTTTACCTTTATTACAAAAAGCTATGAGTGATGGCAGCATAAGAATTATTTTGCATCATGCCCGAACGTGTCTCATGCTCGGAGATCATTTTTATTCCTCTCAGCAAGCCGACATAGCATGGGGTTCATATGATATTGATACTAACCTTTTTGCAAACACCGACCGAAAAACTAAAGAACTAAAGCAAAGACTTGATGAACATTTAGTAAAGGTTGCAGAGAGTGCATTAAAAACGACCCACCTTTTGCCTGCCTTTGAAAAAGAACCCACATCTGCACAAGATGTAAAATCATTAAAAGCAAAAAGCCCCCCAGCCTTTAAATGGCAGGACAGAGCCGCTGAAAAAATTAAATCATGGAGACATCAGCAACCGGCAAGCTATAAAGATACACAGTTCGGTTTTTTTACAGTTAATCTGGCAAGCACAGGTTGCGGCAAAACTATTGCCAACGCTAAGGTTATGAGAACTCTTTCGAGTGATGGTGAAAGCCTTCGATATATTCTTGCCCTGGGATTAAGAACACTCACCCTGCAAACGGGAGATGAATACAGAAGTCGAATAGGACTTGATGAAACCGAGCTTGCTGTTCTTATTGGTTCAAGGGCTGTGATGAACCTGCATAATCAGAATAGAAACAATGAATATCAAAAAACTTTTGACGAGAATGAAAACAACGGTTCCGAATCCATTGAATCCTTTATAGATGAAGATATTGACTATGAAAGCAACATTCCTGAAGATGGACTTGCAACGGTCCTAAAAGAAAATCGTGACAGAAAATTTCTTTACGCACCTGTTCTGGCTTGCACCATTGATCACATAATAGGTGCAACTGAAACCAAGCGAGGCGGACGTTATATTCTGCCAACAGTCAGGCTTATGTCATCCGATCTCGTCATTGATGAAGTAGACGATTTTGACGGCAAAGACTTGATAGCAATTGGACGACTGATACATTTGGCGGGGATGCTCGGACGCAAGGTTATGATTTCATCTGCAACGATTCCTCCTGATCTTGCAGAAGGCTATTATAATGCATACCATGAAGGCTGGCAAATTTTCAGCAAATCACGAAATGTTAGTGGTGGAATTGGCTGTGCCTGGATTGATGAATTTAACACCAGGGTAGAAACCATGCAGGAAAATACTGCTGAAAAATCAAGGATTGCCTACCGGATGCTTCACAGTCGCTTTACAGAGAAGCGTGTAAAAAAGTTAAAAGACCAGCCAATAAAAAGAAAAGCAGAAATAATTGACTGCAAAGAGTTATATTTAAAGTCTCCAGACAACAGTGATTCACTAAGGTTTGACTATTATGCAAAGATAAAAACAGCAATAATTGAAAAGCACACGCAGCACAACATTAAAGATGTAAAGACAGGCAAACGCATTTCCTTTGGTGTTGTGCGAATGGCAAATATTGAGCCATGTATTGGTCTTGCTGAATATCTCATGCAGGTTGAGTGGTCAGAAAATATTGACCCAAAAATTATGGCATACCATAGTAGGCAGGTGTTGCTGCTGCGAAACGAACAGGAAAATCATCTTGATGAGGTTTTAAGGCGTAAGGAAAAAGAAGGTGAAGAGGCGACTGCTTTTAAAAATGATGTGATAAGGCATCATATTGATACCAGTGATGCAGAGCATATAGTCTTTATTCTTACCGCAACTCCCGTTGAAGAAGTTGGGCGTGACCACGATTTTGACTGGGCAGTTATTGAACCCTCATCGTTTCGATCGCTTATTCAACTGGCAGGAAGAGTAATGCGTCATCGTGTGCAAACGCCTGAATCCGCAAATATGGCGATAATGCAATACAATCTAAGAGCATTAAAATACGGGATTGATAATGCTGCGTACTGCTATCCGGGATATGAGGATAACAATAAATTTTGCCTGAAAACCCATGACCTTAAAAAACTTGTAGATGAAAGTTCAATCTCTCAATGCATTAACTCAACACCTCGCATAAAACGAAAAGAGCCTCTTTTTGAACAAGATAAACTTGCTGATTTGGAACACTTTGTCATTTCCTGTCTGTTGACCTCCTATGATGATAAAGGGCCAGAATCAATGCAAGGCTGGTTAACTCAATACTGGTGGCTGACAGCCCTTCCCCAGCAATTAGTTAGATTCAGAAAAAGTGCACCAACGATCAAGCTGTACCTTTATTATGATAATGGAGAGCTTGTTTTTGCAGAAAAGAATGATAGAGGCGTGCCAATAAAGCAGGAACAACTTTATGGAATCGAACATGACACTGAAGAATTTAAACAAACCAACAGGCTTTGGTTAAAAAGAGACTATGTGGCTCTTCTGGAAAACATAGCTGAGAAAGAAGGGAACATTTCTATGGAAACAGCATCACTAAAATATGGAGAAATTACTTTTCCTGATAATAAAAAAAACTACACTTATTCAGACTCGTTTGGTTTGAAAAGAACAATCAAGTAAACAAGTGAAAGGAATAATTATGGATAGATCAATTGAAGAATTTTTTGATGAAAAGAAAAAAAAGTGGCGTAAAGACAAGATTAAATCATCCATGTCAGACGAAGAAAAAGCATCAAAGGAACAGGAGTGTGAGGAAAACTTTTTACTGGACAACTGGCTTCCAGATGCGGCTAAGAGAGCACGCCAACTTTCCATGGTAACTCATCCAGGTAAATTTACTCATCCAAGTGCTAAAACAAGTTCTATCATTGCTGAGGCTCCCAAAAAAGCCGATGGATATTTGAGAACAGGAAACAAAAAGAGTGTCCTGGATGTTATAGGTAACGCTGCTGCACTGGATGTATATAAATTTTTGTCTCTTGAATTAGACAATGGCAAAAAACTGATTGATCACATTGAGCAAGAAACTGAAACTGCAAAGAAGCAACTATCCATAAAAACAGCATCGTTTGATGAAATAAAGGAAGGTCTCCTAAAAATTAAAACCGGAGATAGCAATGCTGTAACAAGTGAGAAGATCAAGCAGGTTTATTTTCCGTGTGCAAACGGCTACCTCCTTTTGTCAGTATTAACCCCATCTGGTTTAATGTTTGAGTTGAGAAATACAATAAACGATATACACTTTTCAGCTCAAGCTAAGGAAGCGAGAAAACAGCAACAAAATGAAACACACAATGAAAACGGTTTTGATACCCTTTCTAACCTGTCAGTAGTCGGTTATGGAGGGAGCAAGCCACAGAATATCAGTGTTTTAAATAGCCAAAATGGAGGAAAGGCTTATCTTTTACACAGCATGCCGCCGACATTGGAAACAAGAAAAGTACGTCTGCCCAAGTATGACTTTTTCAAGAACAGTCTGAGGAGAAGTAAATTCAAAGAAAATTTTAATACTCTGCACAAGCTTTTAGTTGTTGACTATAACAACACTAATATTCGTGATGGCAGAGATAATATTATCATGTTCATAGTTGACCGGGTTGTTGAAGTTATGTGGGCTATAAGGCAACAGGACCCTGGCTGGTCTCGTTCAGATAGTTATTCAAACCTTCCAGCACACCAAAAAACATGGCTTGACAATATATATATTGATGAACGTGAAAGCTCGGATGAATGGATTAGTAGCGTAACCAATGAGCTTTCTCGGTGGATCATTTTTACTTATAAAAAACAATATAATAAGCAGTCGATTCCCCTTGGAGATGATGAACTACTTCATATCAAGGGTTTGATTGAAGACAATTTGGAGGCTTTAAAATGAAAAAGATATTGTTAATCCCGCATATTAAAGTACACAACGCAAATGCCTTGTCCAGCCCATACACGATCGGTTTTCCGGCAATGACAGCATTTCTTGGGTGTGTTCATGCATTGCAGCGCAACAGTGGCAATGGGTGTTTCAATGATGTAAATTTTAAAAGCGTAGGTGTTGTTTGCCATAAGATTGATTTACAATGTTTTAAAGGTTCAGAAGATTATGTTTATTCGATAATTGCCACAGGAAATCCCTTGGGCAAAGATGGAAAAAGACCTTCATTCATTGAAGATGGACGCTGTCATTTGGATGTCTCCCTACTAATCGAATATGAAGGGATAACAAAAGATGACCAGGATGAGGCTTTGGAGGGAATAACAGCCGCTCTTTATGGAAAAATGAAATTAGCTGGAGGAGACATTTTAAAATTCGATACTCCAGAGTTTTTGAAAATCTTTGACAGCAATTCATTTAAACGTCTTATCCACAAGCTTATGCCAGGATATGCCATAATTGAACGTAGAGAACTTATGGAAGAATCAATGAATAAAGGCATGGATGCAATTGATGCTATGCTTGAGTATCTTAAGATCATGCACCGAAGCGAGAAAGACTCTGAAGGCAATGTAAACTGGAACAGCAGTCGCAAAACTTCCGGGTGGATAGTCCCCATTGCAACAGGGTTTCATGGGATAACAGCTTTGGGTAAAGCTGAGAATCAGCGAGATCCTGATACGCCTCACTGCTTTGCTGAATCAATTGTTACCCTGGGTGAATTTGTAATGCCCTATCGCATAAAGACAATAGACCACATGCTCTGGCACTATCACACCGACCAGGAAAGTAGACTTTATATCTGTCAGCAAAATACTCGTAAAAATAATTAACTAATATTTAAAGGAGAAAGATCATGGCAAAAAAAAGTAATTTAGTTTCTGTATTGGCATTTGATAAAAAGCTTGTTCCTTCTGACGGTTATATGTATGGAACTACATGGGAAGACCGAAAGGAAGGCAATCATGCCCCGTTAAAACTGATCGAAAAGTCAGTTCGGGGAACTATTTCAAACCGTCTTAAAAAAGCAATTAAAAATGACCCTGCAAAGCTGGACGCAGAAGTAGAAAAGGCAAACCTTCAGACGGTTGATAGTTGTGCCCTCGGAATAGACCAGGATACCTTGAAGCTTAGCTTTACATTGAAGGTTTTATGCGGAGTCGAGACTCCTTCTGCCTGCAACAATGCTGAATTTAACAAAACTTACAAAGCTGCTGCATTAAAATATATTGAAGATGAAGGATTTAAAGAACTTGCAAAACGCTATGCTACAAACATTGCGAATGCACGGTTCTTATGGAGAAATAGACTTGGAGCAGAAAATATTGAGGTGAATGTCAAAGTTTTGAATAAGGATTCAGATGATGAATGGACGTTCGATTCTACTGCAATAGATACAAGAGATTTCAAAAGTGATGATAAAAACATTTCATTAATGGCAGAAAAAATTGCTGAAGCCTTATCCGGCAGAAAACCCTTTCTATTGCTTGAAATTGAAGCTTTTGCAAAGGTTGGTAAATCCCAGGACGTATATCCAAGTGAAGAGCTTGTTCTTGATAAAGGCAAAGGCAAGAAAAGCAAAATTTTGTATAATATTGACGGGATATCAGGAATGCACTCACAGAAAATAGGCAATGCACTTCGATCAATAGATACATGGTATCCAGAATTTGACGAGACAAATATAGGACCAATTGCAATAGAGCCTTACGGAGCCGTAACAAATTTAGGTAAGGCTTATCGGACACCCAAAGAAAAAGCAGATTTTTATACACATTTCGACAAATTTGCCCGTGGCGTTTCTCTTGAGCGGGAAGAAGATAGGCACTATGTTATGGCGGTTTTGGTTCGAGGCGGTGTTTTCGGCGAAAGTAGCAAGGAGTAGATTATGAATTACTATATTGAGATCACTTTGATTCCAAGTGCGGATATTGGAGTCCACTTTATTATGGAAAAAGCATTTCAACAAATCCACCTCGGTCTTATAGGAATGCATGCACCAACAGGTATGGTTCCAATTGGAATATCATTTCCAGAGCATGTTTCAGGTAAAAACCTGCTGGGGAATAAAATAAGATTGTTTGCCACACAAAAACAAATTTTAGAAAGCCTTGATGCTCAACAACGTCTAAAACATTTGACCGACCATGTTCATATAACTGGCATCAGAAACGTTCCGGAAAATATATCATCATATGCCTGCTATATCCGACAACAGCCAAAATCGAATAATATGAGGCTGGCAAGGCGTAAGGCAAAGCGGGAAGGTATAAAATTTGAACAAGCATTGCAATATCTGAATAGATATAAGGAACAAAGGGTTAAAACTCCCTTCGTTGCTATGGTCAGTCAAAGCTCTCAACAACGTTTCAAGTTGTTTGTTTTGAAACAAAAATCAAATGAATTGATAAATGATGGATTCAGCAGTTATGGTTTAAGTTCAACAAGCACCGTGCCAGAATTTTAACCTTTATTTTTAACATTCTTTGATATATCAATATAATCAGCAACTTATAGAGATGCGCTTTTTGATTGGTAAAAAAGGTTTTTTTATTCAAATCCTTATAATTGAAGACTTTTTTCTCAATATGGATCAGTTCACTGCCGCACAGGCAGCTTAGAAAACCATTGCCTTTTCGGGAAATACACCTGAATAGTTCACTGCCGCACAGGCAGCTTAGAAATGTAAGAAATTTTTTAACACGAATATCATAGAGTTCACTGCCGCACAGGCAGCTTAGAAAAATCTAACATTCTACGATCTCCACTGTGGCTTGTTCACTGCCGCACAGGCAGCTTAGAAATACTGATTTTTCAT
>JAOZSB010000160.1 GCA_029939895.1 Desulfobacterales bacterium | reverse complement strand
AAAAGAACACATATTTACTTGAAAAAGACAAAAAAACTCAAAAATCTTACAATAGAGCCTTAATATCCGGGTGATTTTTAATTGCATTTAAAAATTGTTCATTACGGTTCTGCAACCTGTTTTTCATAATTTGCAGGAGCTTCTGGTTAATCAGATAGCCCATGGAATGATCATTATTAAGGAGGTTATTCAGCTTTTGCGCCCGCACAGAAAAAACATCACTGTTTTCCGCACATATTGCATCACTGGTGAAACTCCCCTCCGACAGCATTGATGACCACCCAAAGGAATAGCCCGGCCTTATGGAACCCATTGAAACCGTTATCTTATCGGCAATTCTCTGCTCCAGGATAACCTTGCCCTGAGCAAGCATGTAAAATCTTTCTGCAGGATCACCCTCACGAAAAACCACATCCCGATCCTCGTATTTAAGTATATCAATAATAGGGATCAGCTTGTCGAGCATACTGTCGGTCAGGCTGTTTAGAATAACAATTGCCTTCAGGTTTTCTTTTTCAATCATATTAATCCCCATTAGTCATAAATTTTTTTATCGAAACCGTTTGCCAATTTTGTCCCAGAGGGTCAACAGGGAAACAGGCAAAAAACCTCGTTTGTCTGGTGCTGGCCTGCCTGTGTTTTCATCGTCAGGACTTTCCATTTTAAAAACAAATGTATCATATTTTTCAGCACCTGTTTCGCTGTTATCAGGCGCGTCAGACCTTTTGTTGTTTATAACCCTGGTGCTGCATGCAGGCGTATTGGATGCCGAGACATTAAAATATGGACAATTTCTCATAGCGATTCCCTGCCACTAAACATTAGAATTAACGGCTCAAAAATATGCAAAAAACCATGAAACCCACAGCAACGGCAGCGCCTATACCTATTGGAACCCCGCCAGCCTCAAAGGTTTCTGTCAATTTGTGCTTTACTTCCTTAAGTTGATTTTCATTATCCCCTTTTATCAAATAATACGGCGCAACAAAAATAAGTAAAAGGGTTGTCTGCGAACTTTTAAATGCTTTTTCAAAAAGCGAAACTGCCCCGTCCCCGATTACACGGCTTGACACTGCATTGATGCTGTTGAGCGCACTATCCGCCACTTTGTGCAGCAATCGGCCGCCCTTGATGTAGAACCAGTCAAAATCAAGGGTTATGCCCCTGGAGTCCACAGGGTATGCATTTAAACGTTTGAGGATAACAAATGCAAGGATGCCGAATCCGAGTATTTGCAGCATTTCAACAATGTGTGCGGGTGAATATGGATTGTAGTAAATTAATTTGGGCAGCAATTTGTACAGGCTGGCCGGGAAAATACCGATCAGCACACAAAGGGCGGCAAACAGCCCCATTGCAAAAACCATATTCCGGGGTGGATCGCTTGCTCTTATGCCTGAGTCCTTTCCAAAAAATATAAAGTATGGAATTTTTATTCCATGCACAACCACGCCGCCTGCCGATGCAATTTGAAGTATGAACCACACCCAGGCATATTTTTCATGCCCGGCTGCGGAAACTATCATGGACTTGCTCACAAACCCGCTGAACAGGGGGAAAGCAGAAATTGAAGCAGCACCGATGATGCAGAACAGGCACGTAAGGGGCATTGTTTTATACAGCCCGCCCAGGTCCGTGAATTTTGACTTGCCCGTCATGTAAATCACCGAACCCGTTGCCATGAATAGAAGGCTTTTATATATGATGTGACAAAAAGCATGGGCCGTCGCCCCGCTAAGCGAAAGGGCCGTTCCAATGCCTATGCCCACGATCATGAACCCCACCTGGTTGATGAGGCTGTAAGCAAGAACCCGCCTGATGTCGTTTTCAAGAACAGCAAAAAGGATTGGAAAAATCGCCATTACTGCACCAAGGAAAATCAGGATTTTGGCACCAGCAAAAAAACAGGCCAGGGCAAATACCGCACTTTTTGTAGTAAAGATGCACAGGAACACCGAACCAGTCTCGGTTGCTTCCGGGTAGGCATCCTTTATCCATGTGTGAAATGGCGGAATGCCGAGGTTTACGGCAATCCCAATAAATATTAACCACGGCCCTGGGTCGCTCATGTTGAGGGAGTAAGCTTGCATCTCGCTCCCAACCAGACAGCCGATGGGGCTTGCGTCGGAGGAGCAGAGAATAAGCCCCGCCAGCAAGCAAAGACCGCCAAAAAGGTGCATGATGATATATCTGAATGCTGCATCACTTGCGATTTTTGTTCTTTTTGCAAGCACAAGAAAAGTTGACGATACAGCCATGATTTCCCAGAAAACATAGAATTCAAAAATACTTTTTGCAGTAATAACTCCAAGTGCTGCACCTATATATACAAGTGCTGCACAATGTTGCAGATCATCGTCAACCTTGAGAGCAAACATCAACGCCCCGACTGCCCCGATCATAAATGCAAGAAAAAAAACAG
The DNA here is from genome assembly GCA_029939895.1 of Desulfobacterales bacterium. Lineage (GTDB taxonomy): Bacteria > Desulfobacterota > Desulfobacteria > Desulfobacterales > JAOZSB01 > JAOZSB01. The sequence goes on along the minus strand of JAOZSB010000160.1, from coordinate 7,267 downwards.
GGGCCGGGAGCCTGTCAGACATTAAAAATGTTCCAGGCAGATATATGCGATCCACAACTTCAGGAAGGAAATATTCCCACAAATGCGAAGTGGCAAGGGCTACAAAGGGGATTGCAACAAGCAGCACTTTTTTTGCCCGGCCCTTAAATAAAGGAACAAGTATCGCACCTAAAAACATGACTATTTGTGGAGAAAAAAGATTCAAAAAATCATCCTTTTACTTATCATAATAATTCTCATCCCGCCTTAGCACGACGGCAAGCCCCTTTGCTGCATATATCAGGATCAGGCAGCCTAAAAAACCGATTCCTGGATATATCAGGGGAACTTCCGAAAGCTTGAGTTCGCCATGCCCATGAATCATCAATCCGCCAATGGCAAGGCCGGCAAGGGAAACTGAAAATCCAGCACCAAGAAATTTTTTTGTTTTTTCGTTTTCAGTAAATTTGAAAAGGTTTCTCATCAGCCACCCCCGGTTATTGTTTTTGCTGCCATTTGCGCTAGGGTTAAAAATATATGGGGATAAATAAATAATGCAATTGAAACCAAAGCAGTAAACAAAAGCGGGCCAAGACACCAGCTTGGAGCCTCGTCAATTTTCTTTTCAAACTTTGATTCTTCCTCCGTGCAAAAAAACGCCCTGTAAACTATGGGAAGAAAATATGCAGCATTGAGCAAGGAGCTTGATAGGAGCACCGCCATAAATGCAAGCTGCCCGGATTCGAGTGTGCCGACAAGGAGAAACCACTTGCTGATAAAGCCACCGCAGGGCGGCAGCCCTATAACGCTCAGTGAACCCACAAAAAACGCACCCATTGTCCAGGGCATCCTTCTGCCGATCCCTGTCATATCGCTTATGTTCTTAACCCCGGTTGTTACAAATATTGCGCCAGCGCAGAAAAACAGGGTTATCTTGCCGAATGCATGCATCCCGATATGGAGAAGCCCGCCTGTAATGCCCTTTGGGGAAAGGAGTGCTGCGCCAAGTATGATGTACGACAATTGCCCAATGGTTGAAAATGCAAGCCGCCGTTTAAGCCCGTCCTGGGATAATGCAATCAGGGATGCAGTCAAAATTGTAAAGGAAGCAATAACTGCAACAACGGTTCCCATGTTTATTGAATGAAGCCCCAAAAAATCGAGTCCGGTGGAGCCTAATAAATCCACGCCAAAGATATGGGTGAGTGTGCGGAAGATGCAGAATGCTCCGACCTTGACTACTGCAACTGCGTGGAGAAGCGCACTGACAGGCGTTGGGGCAACCATTGCCGCTGGAAGCCACGAATGAAAGGGCATGATCCCAGCCTTTGCAAACCCGAAAACAAACATGAGAACCAGGCCGCAAATCAGTAGCGGTTTAAAACCCGCCCAGGAGAGAATGCCTCCAGGCGCAAAGTCGAGTGTTCCTGTACCAGCATAGATAAAAATCATTGCCGGAAGTACAAGCCCGACAGAGGTTCCAACGATATATCCTAAATATTTTCTACCAGATTTTTTTGCTTCATCATCCTGGTGATGGGTCACAAGGGGATATGTTGCAAAGGAAAGCATCTCGTAAAAAAGGTACATTGTAAAAAGATTGCCGGCAAAGGCAACTCCGGCGGCGGCTGATAAGGACAGGGCAAAAAAGCAGTAGTAACGGGTCTGTGCGTGTTCCGAGAGTGTCCGCATGTAGCCGATGGAATACGCAGATGTCACGATCCAGAGGGAGGAGGAAACAAGGCCGAAGAGCAGCCCCATTGCATCAACCCGGAATGCAATTGCAACACCCGGAAGAACCCTTGCAACAGTAAACGTAATTTCATTACCAGCAAGTATTGCCGGAAGCATGGAAGCAATTACTGCAAAGTTAATAATCGCAAAGAGGAATGGCCACCCCTCCCTTATATTGGGGCGTTTTGCCGTAATGATAAACAACACGGCACTTGCCGATATAAGAACGCCAAGAAATGGCTGTATGGAGTAGATTTCATTCACGTTCAGATCATCCCTGAAATTGCTTTTTCAATAATTTGGGTTACAATAAATTTTGTTCCAAAACCAAGAACTATAAGCATGGCAGTAGATACAAGAAGCGGAACAAGCATTGAGGCCGGAGCCTCGTCAATTACTGCTTCATGGTCGTTGTGATGACCAGTTTCATGGGCGGAACCATGCTCATGATTACTGCATGTGCTGCCAAAAAAAGCCGACTCAAATATTCTAAAAAAAAGTATTACATTAACTAAACTGCTGAAAATCAAGGCTGCACAAAACCAGTATTGACCAGCCTTTATTCCACCAAGAATCAAATACCACTTGCTGAAGAACCCGCAGGCAGGGGGAACACCGATGATTGAAAGCCCTGCCACCACAAAAGCTCCCATTGTTACGGGCATCCTGCTGAACATGCTGCCCAGATCCTTTATCAGGATTTCGCCCCTTGGTTTTATTTTATATGCAAATATTCCTGCTGCCAGAAAAAGGCACAGGGTCATTACTGCATCGTTTGCTATGTGAAGGATTGATCCGGTCATGCCCTCCTTGTTGCCGAGCCAGAACCCGCCTACCATGTAGCCCACCTCTGCAACAATTATATATGTGAGCATTTTTGTTAAACTTTTCTGGGATAAGGCAAACAGGGAACCAGCCACGATTGCGACTGATGCAACAATCACCATTGCACCCTTGATGTTTATGAATTCAAAGGAAAAAGCAGGAGTAAATACGAACAGGCAGATGCGGATCATCACATAGATCATCACCTTTGTAGTCAGGGGGGCGATTAAGGATGCAGCAGCAGGCGATGAATAAGCATAGGCATTGGGAAGCCAGCCATGCATGGGAAACAAAGCCATTTTCATGAACAGCCCGGTCATGCATATTGCAAATGCAGCCATGATAACATTAGATCCGAAAAGGGAAGGAAGCACCCTTGCAAGGTCTGCCATATTCAAAGTTCCGGTTGCTATATAAAGGTAGCCGATTCCAAGGAGGTAAAAGCTTGCGCCTATTGTACCCATGAAGATGTAGTTAAGTGCAGAATGCGCTGCCCGCCCGGAATTTTGCCCGGAGCCTATTCCGATTAAAGCGTAGCCAGTGAGTGCGGCGATCTCAAGCAGTACATACAGGTTAAAGGCATCGCCTGTTGCGGTTATGCCCAGAAGCCCGGCTGTGAACAGCACATAGAGGGAGTAAAAGGGGCCGAGTTTTTCCGGCAGATCCCTTTCGGCTGTTTTTTTGACTGCAAAAATATTAACAAACGCAACACCGCTCACCATTATCAATACAAATGCATTAAGGTAATCGATCCTGTATTCAATGCCCATGGGCGGTGCCCAGCCACCAAGCCGATATTGTATCACGCCCTTTTCAAACACAGAAACAATCAGCCCGATGCTGGAGTAAAAGGCAATGCCAAGTCCTGCAACAGCTATTGGGAAGCAAAACCGCCTGTTTGCGAGGCTTGACAAGCTGATTAAAAACCCTGCAATAAGCGGAGCAATAATTATTATGGCTGGGAAGTGGCTGCTCATGAATTGACTTCCCCCTCTTGCATTTCAGGATTGAGTTTCTTTTTTTGTGCCTCAAAAATCTCGTCTTCTTCGAGGGTTCCGTATTCTTTATAAACCTTTAAGGCAAGGGCCAGCGCAACGCCAAGGGTTGCCACGGATACTACAATTGCAGTAAGCATAAGAACGTGGGGCAGGGGGTTGATGTAGTCAACTGCATGGATTGCATGGTCGCCATGTCCATGTTCTAAAATCGGCAAAGTCGCCTTTGTTTTCGCGCTTGTGGAAACAAAAAAAAGAATAATTGCAGTCTGGAGAATATTCATCCCCAGGATTTTTTTCATGAGGTTGTTCTTCACAATCATGGCATACATGCCCACCATCATCAGAAGCACAAATCCCCAGTAGTTGTATTTTGATATAATATAACCGAGGACATCCATATTATAAGCCCTCATTAAGTCTGCCGTTAGATGAAATATTGTAGTAAATGCTCGACATGACAGCCATGACCGACATGCCAACGCCAATTTCTACAATAAGTATACCCAGTGATCTTGCCCCTGCGATGGTGGTTCCAAACAGCGGAGCCAGCGCGCCATAGTCAAGAAAGTTGCCACCAAAAAACATGCACAAAACACCCGTGGAAGCATATAAAAGGACTCCGGCTGCGCTGAAAAATGCAGCAAAGCGTTCGGTTATGTTTCGTGTGGCTGTCCTGAGATTATAGGAAATCGCAAAAATTATTGTGGCAGCACCAAGTATAACACCGCCCTGAAAGCCCCCGCCCGGACTGTGGTGACCGTGGGCTATTACATATAATGCAAAAATAAAAACAAAGGGAAGTATAAGCCTGCATGTGGTCTTGATTATCAAATCATGGGGAACCCATGTTGCATCAATCCTTTCAAAATCAGCAGACCCAACAGGAATTGTTCCGCCCTTTTCGATCCGCAATATTACTCCCGTTGCAGTGTGCCTGTAAAGGTAGACATCCGGTTCCTTGGTGCTGTAACTTCTGAGTAAAAACAGACATGCAAGCCCGGCTGTAAAAATAACCGCTGTCTCGAACATCGTGTCAAATCCCCTGTAGTCAGCAAGGATAGAAGTAACCACGTTGGGCACGTCGGTGTCGGGTATTGACTGCTCAATATAGTATGGAGAGAGGTTGACGCTTGCCGGAGCCTGGGGGTCTCCCCATCCAGGGAAGTCGTCTGCAATATAGATAAGCAATCCGCCCCAGATCATGAGTCCCAATATTACTGCAAATTTCTTCAATCCCTGGTCCTCCTTGAGGTCCTGAAAATTGCTGCAACAAAGAAAACAGTACTAACTCCAGCACCAACCGTAGCCTCGGTAAATGCCACATCAACCGCACCCATCACCGCCCACAAAAGGCACATCATAAAACTATACGCCCCAAAAAGTATTGCAGAGCTTAATAGATCCTTTACCGATATTGCAGCAATACCGCAGATAACAACAAAGGAGATTATGATAATGTCAATGGGCCAGATCATTTCAGGGCTTTTCCTCTTTTTTGTCCTGGTTGTTATTTTTGTTCCAGTGCTTCAATCCCGCCCTCATCCCTGCATCGATAATAGCGTGAGTAGCAGTGGGGCTGGTGATAAAAACAAAGGATACAATAAAAATTATTTTTGCAGCAGTTAAAAAGTTGCCCATGGTCAGGCTCTTCACAGTATACAGCGCAAGGGCGCACAGCGATAGAAGTACTCCCATGGAATCAAGTTTGCCCGCAGGATGCAGGCGGGAGTAGAAATCCGGGAACCGTATGATGCCGATTGATCCGCCAAGAAAGAAAAACAGGCCAAGAAAAAGAAGTATAGAAGTAATAATATCTATCATTGCTTCATCTCCCCGGTGGAATCAACCATGCCTTTTTTCTTCTGAAAATATCGGGAAGCAGCCAGAACAGCTATAAAATTGAGCATTGCATAGGCAAGGGCAATATCAACAAACATATCAACCCTGTGGTAGAGAAGTCCTATAATTATGAGCAGTACAGTGGTTTTGCTGCCTATGGCATTTACGCCTATAAGTCTGTCAAGAACCGTAGGGCCTGCAATCGCCCGGTACAGGGATAATGCCATGAGCAGACAAAGAAATATGCCGGAATATAAAAAAATCGTATCCATCTATTCGCCGAAAAGCCCGGCAATCCTCTCTTCCATCTCACCGGGAAGCGCGTCCCCGGAATGGGCATCAATTACATGCACTGAAATATCGCCCAGTTCGTTTGCAAAAACCGTTATGGTTCCAGGCGTAAGGGTGATCGAATTTGCAAATGTCACCAGCGCCATATCACTTCTCATCCTGCTTTTAATCGTTATTATTCTGGGATCAATCAGATCCATCATCCTTGGGTGAAAAACCAGATACATCATATGCAGATTTGCAACAAGCACCTGGTACAGCAGCCAGGGAATATAGATGATAAAATTGAACCAGGTATGGACAATACTGCTCAACCGGGTTGATGGTATAAGGAGCTTGCCGGTAAAATAGGAAGCCGTCATGCACGAAATTATCCCAAACCCAAGATGAAATGCATCAAACCTGCCTGACAACAGCACCCATACTCCGCACATGATGACAAACGTTATAAGGTACGACAGCCGGGGCCATTTCTGAAGGCCATTGCTTCTGGCTGGTGAAGCTTTTTTAGTCTTTTCCGTCAAATTTTTCTCCTGTGTAATGCAGTAAAAAATTACAGGCGGATAACCATTAAAAGTATTAGAAGTAAAGTTTAACTACTATCGCATTTGAAGGAGTAATTGTCAAGAATTTTACAATTTAACGCAGTTGCGTTACTTGTCCAAAACCGCATCAGTCTTACGGTTCATTTTTTAAATTGCATTATCCTGCGATACTAATTTTGCTTTTTTTGGTGGTGCAGCAAAGCAAGACAAAATATTTTGTCTTATCAGCAATATTTAATTTTTAATAAGATTTGTTAAATCCATCGGAAATTGCACAGTTTTTTGGTGATCGTCATTTTTTGATTTTGCTACCCCTGGTTAATGTGCTATTATAAAATTTTATGTAGAATCCTATATTGCAAAGCAGGGAATAAATAAAATGACCAGGGTAAAGAAAATATATAAGCCAGAATTGGCATCGAAAATAGAGCGGCCAATATTCATGGTTCCGGTTGAGGCCGGGTTTCCATCTCCGGCAGAGGACTATGTTGAGGGCAACCTTGACCTGAATGAGCATCTGGTAAAGCACCGGGCTGCAACTTTTTTCGTGCGGGTTGCCGGGGACTCCATGATAAATGCCGGCATCCATTCCGGGGATATTCTTGTGGTGGACAGGGCCGAGGAAGTTGTTGATAAAAAGGTCGTGATAGCTGTTCTTGATGGCGAGCTGACCGTAAAGCGGTTCCGCAACAAGGAAGGAGAGATTTTTCTGGCCCCGGAAAATGACGACTACAAGCCGATTAAAATTTTAGATTTTTCCGACTTTGAAATATGGGGGGTAGTAACCGCAGTAATCCACAAGCTGTAGATCCCTGCAAAACTGTAAACATGCGAGTGCTTGCCAGGCACTCAAAGCCTGAAATTATTAAGGAGCAATGGATATGGACAAGAGCAAAATGCTGAAAAACTACTGCCGAATCTCTTTTTTGATTGTTTTCTCAGGTCTTACGCTTATGTATTTTGCTGATATTTTCAGCAAGCCTGGAGTGACTTTTTTTTCAGGCACGATCAGGTTTTTAGGCTTTTTCACAATCCTTACCAATATACTTGTCGCCT
>JAOZSB010000519.1 GCA_029939895.1 Desulfobacterales bacterium | reverse complement strand
ATGGGAATCTATACCTGCACATTTGCGGTCAGATCGCTTGATGAACTTGCTAACACAGAGCAGGAAGTCTTTTTGGATGAAGTACGCCTGACAACCAGGCTCGCTGCATTAAATAGTAAATTTGGCTCATCAATCCTGGTCTGCGACACCACCTATAGCAACCTAAGAGACATCCTTGATTACTCTCACCGATTTATCGGAAGAGTTAAAATCATGGAAAAACGGGAAACCCTTGCTGTCTTCGAGGTTTTTGATGCTGATTCTGATGATATCATATCCATGAAAAAACAAAGCCTGGCTGAGTATGATCGAGGTATTTTCCACTACAGCTCCAAAAACTTTGACGAGGCGGTTGTCTCATTTCAAAAGATTTATGACTCTTTTCCATATGACACGCTTGTAGAAAACTACCTGGAACGCTCTCAGTACTTCAAACAAAATGAATCACCCCCGGATTGGGGTTTTCTTGAAATACTGGACAAATAGAGAAACACTGGGAATGAAGCATGGGCATTTCTATCAAACGCAGCATATCCAAAGATCTGGCCATAGGTCTTTCGATTATGACAATAATCCTTGTCACAATTATTGGTACTGCAAAATACAATATTACCTATTCAGCCACCATGAAAGAGCTGAACAACAAGGCAGCATTAATTTTAAATGAACTTGCCGACATCCTGGGCGATTCAATTTATCAAGTGAATATTGATTCAACCAGGCAGGTGTGCAATGTATATATGAAGTCTGACTACCTTGTCGGGATTCAGGTAAAAAATAGTTTTGATGAAGTTCTTTTTGAAACCCTTCCCACCCAGAAAAATGATCTGATTATCAAAGCTGGAACCATCCTTAAAGATAATGATAATATGGGCCACCTCAAGCTCTGGTTTACTTCAAAACATATCAAGAAACAACAAAGAGAAGTACTCCTGATAATGATTGTCATTATCCATATTGTGGTTATCGTCATTATGCTGGGTACACATCTTATTCTGCGCCTGCTTGTAAATAAACCCCTGGATCAATTAACCCAGGGTATAAAAGTTATTGCTTCTGGTGATTATGCCACAACTCTGCCCCCTGTTGCCCAGGATGATATAAATGTAATCGTCAATGAAATTAATATTATGGCGAGCGAAATTGATGCCAGAGACAGGGCGTTAAAAGATGCAAACTTAAGCCTTGAACATAAAGTCGAAGAAAGAACAAAGGATCTAAACCGCACTCTCGAACAGGTAAAAGAAGCAAACGAAGAAATCAGGGAAGTAAACAGGGACATCATGGAAAGCATCAGGTACGCAGAAATGATCCAGCGCTCCATGCTGCCTGCCTATGGTGTTTTTAAAACCAACATCCCTGACAGCTTTGTTATTTGGATGCCCAGAGATATTGTTGGCGGCGACATTGTATTTGCAGACTTTTTTACTTCCGGCATAATCGTTGCCCTTGTTGACTGCACAGGCCATGGGGTTCCAGGTGCATTTATGTCTATGATTGCATCATCAGGATTAAGAAAAATTGTCTCCGATGAAGGGTGCCTCAACCCTGCTGAAATTTTAAAGCGACTAAACTATTTCGTACAAAAATCGCTCCAGCAGGATAGCAAGCACGCAGAGTCTGACGATGGAATGGACGTTGCCGTCTGCTATTTTAACAAAAGAGAGCAGACAATAACTTTTGCTGGTGCAAGGCAGCCAATATTTTTAATTGACAATGACGAGTTAACCGTCATTAACGGCGACAGGCAAAGCATTGGTTACAAAAATTCAACCCTGGACTTCACATATACAAACCATGTAATTCGCATAAAAGACAACATGTGCTTTTATTTGACTACAGATGGATTTATTGATCAGCTTGGCGGTGAAAGACATCGCATGTTTGGAAAAAAAAGGCTGAAGGAGCTTCTGCTGAAAAACCATAAAAAACCCTTTGATATTCAGCAGGCTATGTTGATAAAAGCATTTACAGACTTCAAGGGCAATGGTGAAAGGCAGGATGATGTTACACTGCTGGGATGCAGTCTTACGAAGTATAAACAGACAGTAATTCTGATTGCAGATGTTACATTTGCTGACTCAGCCCTTGATAACAAAACCCTGATACTTGATCAATACCTTAAAAAAATCACTCCTGATATTAAGAATCAGTCCGGCTATATAAATGACAAAACCCTTTTTTCTATCATGATATATTTCCCAAATGATCCTGATGCTGCAATAAATACTTCTATCATGATGCAGGAAAAATTAAGAGAGTTGCAGGGCAGTGATTTTGAATATGCAAATGGGATAAGCTCTATTCGCACAGGGATACATACCTGCACACTCCCCATCAAGTCCTTTAAAGAGCTTGAAGTTATTGATTATGATATAATGGCAGAAGAAATACGCTTAACAAGCAGGCTCTCAAAATTAAACAGTGATTATGGAACTACAACATTGATTTGTGACACCACCTTCAGCAAATTGGGAAATATTGTTGACTACAATCACAGGTTTATCGGCAAGGCTATTGTCAAGCCCCCATTTTTTGGTCCAGCGGCAATGAGAGTTTTCAGTTCAAAT
>JAOZSB010000518.1 GCA_029939895.1 Desulfobacterales bacterium | reverse complement strand
CACTTAAAATCAATTCTTAAAACCGACCATTTACACACTTTATTTTACAGACCCACCAAGTCTATCAGATGGCTTGCATTGCATACGGATCAATAAAAAACAGTTTATTTTGTTGACTCGTCAATATCAATTATTTCTTTTTCTAAGTAACCCTTGGTCTTATACTGCGTGATTTTCATGAGTTTTTTTGTTATTATACCCATCCTGGCAATTTGTTCTTTTATGGTTTTAATATTTTCATATTCCGGGCTGTCAGCACTAAGATCTATCATCAAAAGCTCGGAAAGTCCTAAAATCACCTGCATTGGCTGGTTCATTTCATGACTGACTGCTCCAGCCATTTCCAGGACACCCTGAAATTTTTCACTGCGAAGACGTTCCTCCTCAGCCCTTTTACGCTGAGTCACAGCCAGGGCCAAGCCAATAGAAATAAAAACCAGCAAAAAAACAAGCACCCCATATAAAGGCAACCATTGAAGCAAAATGGTATTATCTTGTTCTTTCAATTCCTTTTTTGAAATCAATGAAACAACTTTCCAATTAAAATCTTTACCAGAAAAAACAGCACCACTTGCCTTGAAAGCCTCACCAGAGCCAGAACTGCTCAACACGCCCTGCCCCAGTGGCCAAATTGTAGCAAAGGTATATATGCCATGTTTATTACTAAATTGCCCTGTTTCCTGCATGGAAATCAATTCCCATGCCCCTGGGTCACGCTTGCCCAGAGTTCTGTCTTTGCGATCCTTGTACATAAAACCCCATTCATCTTCGGGGTCTAATCCTTTAAGCCAATGCCCCCCAGAATTCACCAGCATAAATGAACCAGCCATATCAGAAGTCGACTGTTTCATATTTTCAATCAGAGTTGCTCCAAAATAATTAAGCAGCACAATACCACGCTTCCGCTCTTTAAGATCAACAACAGGAGTGCCGAAGCGAATCATCGGCTTAAGTGGGCGTTCTATCTGCCCTTGTTCAACGTTCAAGTCAAAAGGTGATACAAACACTCGACCCGCTTCTAATCTAATAGCATCAGCAAAGTAATAACGCTTAAGCTTGTTCTGGAGTTTATCATCCTGCACAATGAAAGGACTGCCCTGTCCAAAATTTATTCGCACCCGCTCCATGCCGGTTGCATCCAAAAAACGAACCTGATCATAAAGCTTGGATTTTTTGCAGAATTCCAAAAAGACCCTGCCTAGTTTCTTCAAAGTAACAGGCTGCCCGGTTTCGATCGCCTGATGTAAAACAGGATTGACAGACAAATAAAAAAGATCCGATATAACGGCCTTGACATCATCATTTGCCTTTCTTAGAAGCACTTCCACATGCCGCTGTTCATGGGTTTTTAAAAACTCTTTTTCTGTTTTCTGCTTCTGGAGCAAAAAACCTGCTGTAATGGAGGTTGCAATAATAACAAGGGGGATAAAAATGGATAAAAACGTTTTTAATATGTCATGATGCTTGTCATTATTTTTCATAATATGGGGTTCCCATGGGGGACTTTTTATTATTAAAGTCAATTCATCATTTTATCTTGCTTCAAAAATAAATGATTATTTATCTAATATACCTTAACAATTTATGAAAATCAAGCCTGTGATAGCTGGCTTTCTTCACATGCATCTCTACCAGTATTTATTTCAGGCAAAAAAACAGTCCCTGTCCGAATAACTGATTTGAATAGTAATGACGCTGAATGAAATTCTTCCAGCATCATTACTTTTTATTTGATTTTATACTGGTTAGATATTCTCTTTCAAAATTTTAAAATTATAAAGAATTTTCCATTCTTTTAAAGCACTCCAGCTATTAACATTCAAAGTGCGGTAAAAACTTTGACCAAGCACACGATAGCTTCCGCTGCTATGTTTTACCACCGCAGCAGCTCTGATATGACCGAAATAAGCTGCATGCCAGACATCATTTTTATCCAACCAGCCTTCCCAGCCCTCTGTAAATGATTCGGAAGTAATATTGATTTTAATAATTTCATCGCCAGTAAGACGTGCAAAAGCAGCCCGGACTTCCTTTAAAAGCTTTTTATGTTCTGAATCACTGCCATTCCAGGCATCTTTTGGAAAACGATTTTTTGCAACCTGGGCTGAATAAACTTTATTTAAATGCTCCCGTGCGGTTTCAATGCCTGTTTCCATGCTCTTGATACTGGTATTTTTTGAATCAATGGTTTTCAGGAGTTGAAGCTTTCTTTGTGCTTCTCCCAGCTCAAGGCCAATACCAGCAACCGTTTTCCCAGCCTTGGCAGTTGAGATATGAGCATTGGTTTCCTTTTGAAGCTCTGGAACAATCTTTTTCACATGATCGCCCACGAAAATTTGTCCAAAAACAATATGAAAAAATTGACTAAACATCTGCATGCCCTGTTGCAGGTGTGGCGGACTCATCAAAAAATTAGCTGCTGGTGGTGCATCATTCAGGAATTCGCCCATTTCCTTTGAAACCTGATCTCCACGAGCCTTAATATCAGCTACTTTACGGCGATAAGCTGATTTACCACTGGGCATCAGTAGTGTCCCGTTAAAAATCGAATAATTTCAATTGGATTTGGGCA
>JAOZSB010000159.1 GCA_029939895.1 Desulfobacterales bacterium | reverse complement strand
TGACACCCATAAAAGCAGACGCTTCAATTGAATTTCTGACCACCAAGGATGATGAAGCCCTTGAGATTATGCGGCACAGTGCTGCCCACGTCATGGCCCAGGCTGTTATGCATCTTTATGAGGATGCAAAGTTGACCATAGGCCCTGTTGTGGAGAACGGATATTATTACGATATTGATATGGCACCAGTCTCTGAAGAGGATTTTGGAAAGATTGAAGCTGAGATGAAAAAAATCATCAAGGCTAAAATCCCCTTTGAGCGCACCGTTGTCTCAAAGGACGAGGCCCTGAACATATATAAGGACGAGCCGTATAAAACCGAACTCATCTCCGAGCTTAAGGATGAAACCATAACCCTTTATCAGCAGGGGGACTTCACCGATCTGTGCCGTGGCCCCCATGTACCCCATACCGGGTTTATCAAGTCCTTCAAGCTTATGAAAGTTTCCGGGGCATACTGGCGGGCAGACCAGACCAGGGAACAGCTCCAGAGGATCTACGGGACAGCTTATTTTGATAAAAAACAGCTTGCTGCCTACCTGCGTTTTCTGGAGGAGGCCCGCAAAAGGGATCACAGGAAACTGGGGACTGCCCTTGATTTATACAGCTTTCACGAGGAAGCACCAGGAATGCCGTTTTTTCATGCCAAGGGAATGCAGATGTGGAACGCACTTCTTGAGTACTGGCGTGAGGAACATGGTGATGACAACTATGTTGAGACCAAGACACCTGTTATTCTCAACCGTGCGCTCTGGGAAAAAAGCGGCCACTGGGAGAACTATCGGGAGAATATGTACACCACCGTTATTGACGAAAACGACTACGCCATAAAGCCCATGAACTGCCCGGGCGGAATGCTTCTTTTTGGTATGAAACAGCATTCATATAAAGACCTTCCTGTGCGTGCAGGAGAAATCGGCATGGTGCACAGACACGAGCTTAGCGGTGTCCTTTCCGGCCTTTTCAGGGTCAGGTGTTTTCACCAGGACGATGCACATATTTTTATGACCCCGGAACAGATAGAGGAAGAAATTCTCGGTGTCCTTAATCTTGTATCAAGAATTTACAAAACCTTTGGACTTGATTTTCACCTGGAGCTTTCCACAAGACCGAAAAAATCAATAGGCACTGACCAGCAGTGGGAAACCGCCACAAAGGGGCTTGAGTCTGCCCTGAAACGCTACGGCAGTGAATTTATAATAAATGAAGGGGATGGTGCTTTTTACGGGCCAAAGATTGACATCCACATCAAGGATGCCCTGGGAAGAACCTGGCAGTGCGGTACTGTACAGCTTGACATGTCGCTGCCCGAGAGGTTTGACCTCTCCTACATAGGTGCTGACAATGAAAAGCACAGGCCCATCATGATCCACAGGGTGATTTATGGCAGTATTGAACGTTTTTTTGGAATCCTGGTGGAGCATTTTGCAGGAAGGTTCCCACTCTGGCTGACCCCCGTGCAAATGATAGTACTTCCCATGAACGATGATATAATCTCATACGCCGATGATGTGAGTAAATTTTTTAACAAACAGGGATTTCGATCTGATGTGGACAGGCGCACCGAAAGCCTCAAGCGCAAGGTGCGTGATGCGCAGCTAAACCAGATACCCCTCATTATAACCATTGGCGCAAAGGAAATGGAGAGCGGAAACCTTTCGGTCCGCACCCTTGACGGCAAGGTACGCTACAATGTTGACAGAGAAGATTTCATGGGCCGGGTTGCAAAAAACGTCAAGGCCAGAAACCTTGATTTAGACATTTTTAAGGATTAGACCAATGGCAACAAAAAAAGTTAAAAACGCTGGTGTCACAACAAGTAAAATCAAATTCTGCGACATGAGGTGCGGCGATGCTGAATTCGCCAAGGTAGACGGCCTTGATGGAAGCTGCCGCACCTTCCAGTCCCTGTGGTGCAACCAACTCGATAAACACGTTACAAAAAATGCTCCCTGTGAGGTCACCTTTGGCTCCCGCAGACCGACATCGTGCATGTAGCACCCTTAAAACCCGACTTATGGTTTTTATAACATCACCGTCATGATGAAATAAATATCAATGGCAGAACCAATCGAGCCTGACAACATGACTTATTGCCAAATCCTTCTTGACAATCTCTATGCATCATACTATTCATTTGTGTAATTTAGTTAATAATAATTGTTCTTTTTGTTAGATTTTTTTCTCTTTCAAAAATTAACATGCTTGATTGTAATGTGGACTGGCTTTTTCTAAGCTGGCTGGCAATCTATATTTGTTTTATATTACTGAAAGGAATTTACGATTATGCTCAACATTAACATTTCTGCCCAGATTCTGATTTCCTTTATTGCAGGTGCGCTTCTTATTACTGTTGCTGCTTTCGCTGAATTGTCAGTTGCGGTTTTTATTACCATTGCAATTATCCTTGTTATCCTTGGATTCTATTTATCATTTATCCTGAAAAAATTTTTAACCGCCATTGTTAAATACTCACAGGAAATCGAAGGCGGACAGCTTGGCGCTGAAACCAGCGTTACCCTGAAAGGCGACTTTGCCCTTCTTGAAAAGTCATTAAAGGGACAGGCCAATGATATTGAAGGGCATGTAATTAAAGCCCTGACCGAGGCTCATCATATCGACGCTGTCTATAAAGAAACGCAACTTATGGTTGATGACTTTATATACAAAGCAGGCATAATGAGCGATGCCTCGGAAAGTGTTGCATCGTCTACTGAGGAAATGAGCGTTTCCACATCAGAAGTTTCAAATTCCACTGAACAGGCTTCAAATAATATCGACATGATTTCAAATAATACAGAAGAGATGGCAACCGCTGGAATAGAGATTGCCAGGGAGGCGGAAAAAGCCCTGGAAATTACCCAGAATGCTGTTAGTGCTGTTGGCCAGGCCGCTGAAAAGGTCAGCAAGCTCCAACACAATGCTGTTGAAATCAGCAATGTCATGAAGCTTATTGAAGATATTTCCGACCAGACCAAACTCCTTGCGCTCAATGCTACCATTGAAGCTGCCCGTGCAGGCGAGACTGGAAAGGGCTTTGCGGTTGTTGCCAGTGAAGTAAAGGATCTGGCAGATCAAACAGCAGGCGCAATAGAAGAGATTAAAAACAGTGTGTCAGCCATCCGAACATCTTCAACTGAAACAAGCACGGAAATCAATAACATTACCGAAACCATCAAGCTGGTGGAGGACAATATGACCTCGATTTCCGCAGCAGTTGAAGAGCAGAATGTTGGCTCACGCGATATTGCCGCAAATATTGGAACTGCTGCTGACGGTGTCAGGGAAATAACTATTAATATATCCGAAAGCGCAGATGCTGCACAATTGATTGCCGCCGACATGTCAAAGGTAAGCTCTGGCGCAAAACAAATTATTGGCGACAGCTCAAGCATCAAGAGTAATATTGATAACCTTAAGAGAATCAGTGAGCACTTAATATCGACTGGACAGACCTATAAGCTGACCGAGGAAAGCAATGCCAGGGTTACTGAAACAATCGCCCTCTCTGACCTGTTGCAGGCCCGTGAAGCCGACCACATCAAGTGGGTTAAGAATGTACAGAATGCTATTACTGAAAATCTTGACATGATAGATGTACAAAAGGATCCCACAAAATGCATGATGGGTAAATTCTTAAACAGCCCGGAACGCAGGGATGCAGAAAAGAAGAACCCGAAGCTGACCAGAATTTTCAAGGCTATGGAAGGCCCACACGGCAAGCTGCACAAATCAGCTATCAACCTGGAGAAGATGCTCCAGAATCCAGATACAACCAACTCAGAGGTCGTACATGCTTACGAGACCATGACAGTTCCTATTTTAATGCAGGTTATTGAGCTTTTCAGAGATGCGATTAATGAAAACTTCCAGGCATTATCTGCTGATTAAATTTTTTTTGATTGTAATACTTCTTAGAAAAACCCCGTCGCCTGCGACGGGGTTTTTTTTGTCTATGCCTGGAAAAGATGTCTAGTGTAATTGATATTGGTTTGATAAAATATGGCGAGGTTGAACTTGCTGAGTTTACTTTTTTTGGTATGAACAAAACAATTACTTGCGCTAATTACTTACTTTAATCTTTAAGATACTTATCGTAAATAGCCTGGAACCTCCCTACATCTTTAAGGTGTTTAAGGCCGAGGTTAAAGTCATCTCTAATATACTTATCCCTGAAAACGGGTCTGTAATCCATCATGTTAAGTTTGATAAACCTGTGTTCCTGTATTTGCTGAGGGGTTATGCGTTTTTCCCTTTTTAGTTTGTTTGTATAGTATTTAAAAATATTCAGGTCGCTGAGTACTACATCATATCTTCCGTTAAACAGAGTTAAAGCCTGTAATTCCTGGTTATTGACTTCCCGATATTTCCCTGCTTCCTTGACAGGTTTGAGCCACGCTGGATACCAATTCACCCCACTTTGAAAAGATATTACAGACAGTCCGGTCAAGTCTTCTGGTTTGCTGATTGATATATTTCTTTTTTTAAGCGTTATAAGTACATTGTCGTACCAGACTGCGGATTCGCCATAGTGACCTCCAGTGGTAGCCAGACGGTTTCCAAGATCAAGCATTACTGCATCCACCTCCCGCACCTTGAAAGCTACTGGAACTCTTGCAAGAGGATAATACACAGGCTTTAATATATAACCTTTATAAGCAAGTGCTTCACCCATCACCTCAAGTGCAATTCCTGTATTGGTTTTTGGGAAGCAGTACGGAGGAATTTTTTCTCCAAAAGCCATCACAACATCAGCACCCTGTGCAGTTACCATATTTAGAGGCAGGCATAGAGATAAAACAATATATAATGCAAACACGTTAAAAGATTTCACAAAAGCTCCCGCATCATACTCATATAGATAAATATAAAATTATCATTTATATAATAAAGAGTCTTACCAGAAAAACACAAGACCTTCAAGCATAATACATCCAATTTTTATAATTTTTAGCCAGGCATGGATTTTTACTTATTTTCACTGTAAAAGTTATGAAATAAGTAAAAAGAATGCTAAAAGGATTTCCATTGAGCCTTTAAAAGATGGCTTCAAGATTTAACATATCTTGCCTGTAAAGGGTTTTCCTGTGCGGTTTTACCAGAGGTAATAACTGGCCTGGTTAATGCAGTCAATGCAGCAAACATTTTTTTTGGGGGGATTGCTTCTCTTTTCTGCAAATGAACAGCTAGTCAATTGCAGTCACATTATCAGGCTCCGGAACCTGACCTTCCGGGGATTCATCAAGTACCGTGTTTTGAATTTCCAGTTTACTCCAAAGTGTCTTGAATAATATATCCTGATTTATCGGCTTGGGCACATACCCGTCCATGCCGGCTTCCAGGCACTTTTCCTCGTCACCCTTCATTGCATTGGCGGTCATGGCGATAATAGGCAGCTTTGCAAAAACCGGGTCCTTGCGAATCGCCCTTGTTGCTTCATATCCATCCATCTCCGGCATTTGCATATCCATCAGCACGGCTGCGTAATCAGTGCGATATACGGCATCCACGGCTTTCCTGCCGTTATTGGCAATATCAATCTGTATTCCAGCCTTGCGAAGAACTGCCTTGGCAAGTGCCTGGTTGACCTTGTTGTCCTCGGCAAGAAGAATTTTTATACCCCACAGTTTTTGCTGGTAAGTTATGTCTTCATCCTGAACCTGCTTTTCTTTTTCCCTTTCACCAAAAACATCTTTGATAGAATCAAACAGGACAGAAGGATTGACGGGCTTTGTAAGATAGCCATTGATTCCTATACGTTCAGATTCCGTTTTATCAGTATTTTTTCCAAACCCGGTAAGCATTATGATGGGCATCTCCGGCCATTGATTTTTAATCATTGCTGCCAGTTCCATGCCGTTGATTTCCGGCATATTCCAATCTGTAATCACAAGGTCCACTGTATTATTTTCAAGCATGCCGAGAGTCTCTCCGGGGTTCTGGATGCGGATAGAATCATAGCCAAAGGAGTCAAGAATTTTGCCAACAACATCAAGACTGGCCCGATTATCATCAATTACCATCACACGAAGTTTTGATGTTTTACTGGAAAAGATATACTCCTTTTCCTTTTCAACAGGCTGACGTTTAAACTTTAAAGTAAAGTAAAAGTTTGTCCCCCTGCCAAGCTCACTGGTTGCCCAGATCTCACCATCCATTAAATCGATTAGCTGCTTGCAGATACTCATGCCAAGCCCGGTGCCACCGTATTTGCGGGTGGTGGAAGCATCTTCCTGGGTAAAGGCATCAAACAGATTTTCAAGGTACTTTTTCTTCATGCCTTTGCCTGTATCACTCACAAGAAACTTCAGCACAACGGTTTCGCTGGTAATGCTTTCTATGTCGAGACCAACCGTGATGATGCCGCCTTCTCTGGTGAATTTTATGGAATTGCCCACAAGGTTTCGAAAAATCTGTTCAACCCGTACAGGGTCGCCAAGTAAAGCCATTGGCGCGCCATGTTCAATGTCAAAGATCATTTCAACCTGTTTTTCAGATGCCTTGCCTGAAAACAGATCCCCGATGTTGAGCAAAAGCGCATTAAGATCAAAGGGGATGGTTTCTACATCGAGCTTGCCAGCCTCAATTTTGGAAAAATCCAGAATATCATTAATAATCCCCAGCAGGGATTGGCCCGAATGGTTGATAATTTGTAGATACTGTTCAGCTTTTGGCGGCAGGTCTTCGCTCAATGCAAGTTCTGCCGCAACCAGAACACCATTCATGGGAGTTCTGATTTCATGGCTCATGTTGGCTAAAAACTCGCTCTTGGCTTGATTTGACGCTATTGCTGCTTCCTTGTCAATTTGCAGTTTTTCTGCCCAGCGTATTTCTGTTATATCGCTTATGATACCTTCAACAAATGGCTCTTGATCTTTTTCACTATGCAGGCTGGCATTAAGTTGCAGACAAATTATATTGCCGTTTTTATGAATTGCGTCAAATTCAAACCCCTTTAGTGCCTTTTTAGATTCAAAGGATTCTAATATTTCAGATAGTTTTTTTTGATCCACAAACACCTTGCCAATAAAATCTCCAACGCTGTCCATCAGTTCCTGCGGTGAATCAAAGCCCAGTATTTTGGCTGCCGAAGAATTTGCAATCAGGATTTTACCCTGGATTGAAATCTGGAAAATTCCATCAATAGCGCCCTCAAATATTCCCCGGAATTTTTTCTCTGCCCTTGAAAGCCCTGCTGACAGCTCTTCCACCTTGCTAAAAGCCTTGGAAAAACGGATCGAAAGAAGAAAACTTTGAAAAAAGAAAAATATGAAAAGGCCGCCTGCTGCAAAATTACCTGTATCAACAACCTTATTTTGATGAAGTATATCATTGATGACAGTGACAAATAAAATAATACCTCCCATAAGAAAGGTGCGGATTCCCTGGCGATTTCTGACTAAAGCAAGGACAAGGGTATATGTTGTGTACACAAGGATTAAGAGTGTAATTATTTGAAACGACTCAATGCAGTATGTGCTTATTCTTGATGGTACAACAATAATAAAAATAGAATAGATAGAACAGACACCCACAAAAACAGTAAGAACTTTTTTTGAAAATTCCCCCTGAAAGAGCCTTCGAACATATATGGCGAAAAGAGCAACCGCCATGATAAAAGTAATGTATTCAATTTTAACCAATAGCTCTGGGCTTATACTTGGGAAAATACGCAGACCGTATCTTTCACTTATTACAAATGTCCGACCAGCTACGAGAAGACAAAAAATTCCAAAAATCAATGGGGTGTTGTCCGTTCTCCTCACCACATAAAGACCTATGTGGTATATCCCCATAAATAATATACTTCCAAAAAGAAACAGCTCTAATGCAACCCGGTCGCGCCTGGCTTCTGCCAGCAATTTTGAATCGCCAAGATAAAAAGGCCAGACAATTCCGCCCTTTCTATAATGAAAATTCGATACTGCAATCAATACATCCAGCTGCCTGCCCTGATGCGAAAAATCAACTACATCGGGCATCCATTCAGGCTCCATGCTTTCCAAGGTAGTTCCTACAACACCGCTTGTTTTTATTTTTTCCCCATTTACATAAACTACATATGCACTCATAATATCGACAAATCTAAATGCCAGGCGTTGGTTTTTATCATTAAGAAGAATTTTCAGGCGATAGGTGGCGTAACCATCCCTTGTAAGCTTTTTTCCATCTACTTCAATGCCGTCCCATGGGCCGGCAACTTTGATAAGGCAGGTTTTTTTCGGGGGGGTTTGTTTTATAAAATCAGCTGTAAAATCAGCAGGCGTTAACAACTGCTCCCAGTAGAACTCCCATTCGCCGGAGACCTTGATTGCACCGTCTTTGTTAAAATCCCAGTCCGTTAAGTTGAGTACACCGTTTTCTGCCAGGGGTATTTTTTTCTCATTCCCTGATACACAACCCAGCAAAGACAAAATGCAGCCAATGGCAAAAAGTGCTCTAATATATCTCATAATGCTCTCATTTTCTTATTGGAGAAAAGTAGTTTCAAGACAGAATCCTATTATTATAATATTGATTTAGTTTAAAAGAGTATATTGTAAAGTCCATTTTGTCAAGGCAATTATAATTCAAGAATAAAACCGTGGCCTTATTTGCGACATCTTTCAAGAAATTCTATAAAACTGGAGGAGGAAATAATTGATAATTATTAGTGGCTACTAAAAACATCTTCAATCAGAAAACGGGTGTTTGCTATTTTTACAGACTGCGCTGCAATAAAAAACACTCCACCTGCTCAATCAAATTACTTCTTGATATACTGATTATTCAAAAATGATTGGGATTGTTTGCCCGCAGGACTGCTATTCTGGAACAGGCGTTCCATCAAGCTCCGGGACTGGATCACTTGAAGATTCTTCTGCTATTTCATTGCTGATTTCCAATTTGTTCCAAAGCGTCTTGAATAATACATCCTGTTTAATCGGCTTGGTAACATACCCGTCCATGCCGGCTTCCAGGCACTTTTCTTCGTCACCCTTCATTGCATTGGCGGTCATGGCAATAATTGGCAGCTTCGCAAACATCGGGTTCTTACGAATTTCCCTTGTTGCCTCATACCCATCCATTTCCGGCATCTGCATGTCCATCAGCACTGCTGCGTATTCAGTGCGAAGCACAGCCTCCACAGCTTCCCTGCCGTTATTGGCAACATCAATCCTAATGCCAACCTTGCTAAGAACCGCCTTGGCAAGCGCCTGGTTAACTTTATTGTCTTCAGCAAGAAGCACTTTAATGCCCTGTAACTTTTGATAGTAGCCGACATCATCATCAAGAATCTGCGTGTCTTCTTTCTTTTCTCCAAAAGTGTATTTAATGGAATCAAACAGAAGCGCCATACTGACGGGCTTTGTAAGAAAATTACTTATACCGATTCGCTTTGCTTTCTTTTTTTCGGTATCCTGACCAAAACCAGTAAGCATGATAATAGGTATATCTGGCCACCGTTGTTTGATAGTAGCCGACAATTTCAAGCCGTTTATTTTCGGCATATACAAATCTGTAATCACAAGGTCGATTGCATTTTTGCCCAGAAAGTCGAGTGCTTTTTCTGGATGCTGCAACAAAACAGATTCATATCCAAAGGAATCAAGAATCTTTCCAACAATATTAAGACTGAGTTTACTATCATCAACAACCAGCACCTTGAGCTTTGAAATTCTCTCTGAAAAGCTAAGATTTTTTTCCTGCTCAACAGGCTGGCGTTTAAATTTTAAAGTAAAATAAAATGTAGT
>JAOZSB010000517.1 GCA_029939895.1 Desulfobacterales bacterium | reverse complement strand
CCTCCGGGTAATAAGGTAATCATATGCAGACAGAGCAGCCTTGGCACCTTCTCCAGCCGCTATGATCGCCTGCTTATACGGCACATCCGTTACATCCCCACAGGCAAAAACACCTGCAACTCCAGTACTGCATTTTGAATTGATTTCAATTTCTCCAGTCTGGTTGGTCGCCAGAGTATCCAGAAAAATATCAGAATTGGGCAGCAGCCCTATCTCGATGAAAACGCCTTCCACATCAAGGCTGATTTCTTCGCCAGTTGAAAGTGAACGAACTTCAAGCCCGGTGACTGACTGGTCACCCAGAATTCGAATAGTCTCAAATCCTGCAAGCACTTTTGTTTTAGCGGAATTATTCACCTGTTTTTGAAGTATTGGGTCTCCCGCCAAGGGTGTCAGGGAGACCAGGGTGATACTTTTTGCAACCTTATCCAGATCAATAACAGCTTCAAGAGCAGAGTTACCCCCGCCAATCACCGCCACATCAGCACCGCCAAACAAAGGCGCATCACAGGTGGAACAGTAGGCAACACCCCTTCCCACCAGCTTTTTTTCACCCTCGGCATTTAGCTGCCTTGGCCGCTTGCCAGATGCCACAATCACGGTTCTTGCACAAAAAACTTCCCCGGAACCTATTGTGATTTTTTTCACCTTTCCTGTTAATTCCACCGAGGTCACAGCTTCACCAATTCTTTTTTCAACCCCGTATTTCTCCACATGCTCATCAAATCTTCTGATCAGGTCAATTGTCTCCACCTGGCTGAAGCCTAAATAATTTTCAAGGTCATAGGTATCAGCCACCTGCCCGCCGAGATTTTTGCTGATTAAAAGGGTTGAAAGTATTTTCCTGGATGAATATAGGGCAGCATTGAGTCCGGCAGGGCCTCCTCCAATAATGATCACATCATAAACAAAGGGCAGATCCTTATTGACCTCTAATCCGAGTTTTTCTTGCAGGGTTCCAGTAGAATCAAGATCCGTCAGGTCAGCATAACCACCAATGGTTTCACCGTTGATAAGAATCTGTGGAACCAGGTCAGAGCCAGTCTTTTCCTTCATCTCCTCCCATTGAGGCGTGCCGGGGCTGACCTCAACCTCCTGAAACTCAAGCCCCCGTTCCCTGAGAAACGATTTTGCATTGATGCAATACGGACACCCATCCATTGTATAGATCAAAATTCCCGTCATTGAGTTTCTCTACTCCCTGCATGGCCTGGCTGTATAGCAGGCAACGATTTTCTATATTTCAGTACTCTGATCCAGGCAGTTCAATGCCTGATCCAGCCGGCCTTTATCAAAACCCACCATAACCTCGTTGCACACAACCAGCACAGGTACGCTGCGTACCCCGCCAGTGAGTTCAATCATTTTCGCCAGTGCATCCCTGTCTTTGCCGACATCAATGGATGTAAATTCAATGCCTTTTTCTGTGAGGTAGTCCTTTGCCTTGATGCAATAGGGGCAGGTTGGTGTTGAATATACTGTAACCTTGTTTTCCATAATTTTACTCCTGACAAATTATAATTATCATAAAGTTGAAATTTTTGCCGGTTCCAATAATTTGAACATGGAACAAGTCTCTAATATACAGCAGAAACCCTTACAGGAAGTGACCCGCCATACACTGATCTTCAGTATTTGTTTGTCGCTTTTTTTTACTGTAATATTTTTTGTTTAATTTTTCAATCATTTGATGCGACTAATTTGCAATTGACAAAAAAAAGTCCGACCAGGATGTTTAGTCGGAACCCAAAAGAGCTTTAAAGGCTTTTCTGGTTGCCCCGCAAATTGGGCACTTCCACTCCTCTGGAAGGTCTTGAAACTTTACTCCCTTGGGAACCTTGCCCTTGCGGTCGCCCTTGTCTGGATTGTAAATATAACCGCAGCTTGCGGTTTGACATTGCCACATATCTTCTGGATTAGCCATTTTGATCTCCATTTAATAAGTTTTTATTGGTTTTAGTAATTCTTCTCTTTAACTCTTTTTCAGCCTGTTGAACCTAATAGTATATCAAGTTTCGTGCCAGAACCCGCAATCACACTTTCTAAAAATATCTTTTAATTTCAGCCTGTTAAAAAACACGGCTCAGACACATCAAATTTAATACTTTTCCAAAAATGATACACAAAACAGGCCAGGCTCTAATTTGCAGGCGGGACAGAACATATTTAACATGCTTTAAATACAGCATATATTTACTGCGACAACATCTCATCTTCAAACATGAGACACAAGTGTATTACAAAACACAAAAGCTATAATTTATTGCACCGCAGCCTGGCTACAGAACTAAACAATATTATCTACAGTAGGGGAGCAGGCAATCGAGTCTTTTTCAACACCATTTGTAATATATTCCATCAAAATAAACCATGCATTTTTCATGATGCATGACCCGTTAATATGGAAATATTTTTTTAACATCAAAAAGGCATCCTTTATATATGGCAATTGTAACCCAAGAGGGGTAAGAAGATTAAGAAAAATGAAAATCAGTCTGATAAAATTGAATTTTTTTTAACAGGAAACTTGATCTTGCGAAGTTTTATAGTTGTTCAAACACAAAATGTTTGATATATGATTTTT
>JAOZSB010000158.1 GCA_029939895.1 Desulfobacterales bacterium | reverse complement strand
GACCGCCACCGCTGGATATAGGTAGAACGAGGAGAAACATCCGGGTATTAGAAGAAAAAAGCTGTATCGGGGTTTTCATTTTGAGGTTCCGATGCTTTCACTTATGTAGTTGGGTTTTGTCTTTCGTCCCTTCGAGGGCCTGGACGATTTAAAAAGGATCATATTTTTGATAAACGCTATAACTGTCGCTGGTCAGACTTTACAAAAAAAAAACCTCTAAACAAGATACTCTTTGGAACTTCCATATACTACAGCCAGTATTTTTTTTGCCCCTGCTTCAACAGTATACTGGGCAAGAATTTTTTTTTGCAGAGCTTCAGCAATTACTTCTCTTTCATTTTCATGCTCCAGGTAGTAATCAATTTTTTCCTTCATGTCCTTACAATCATTAAAAAGGACAACTTCTTCATCTTCTATGAAATAATCGGTTATAGAAGTCAGCCAAGACTTCTTCTTGCGAAAGACAAGCACAAAACTGCCGTTTCCTCCGACTTCAGACACTCTTGAATGAATGGAAGTCTCAGGAGAAAGACTTAAATTTATCCTGGTTTTACTTATCAACTGATTCATATCCTCCAGAGTATCCACAGAACCGATAGCAAATGGGCGGCACTTTTCAATAAAATCCCAGCCATTCCCCCCCAGAACGAGGCTGGTGTAACCAGACTCTATTAGATATATGACAGGCTTTAGTTTGAGAAGAAAGTGTGCGACTTTAAATCTTACTGCCTGTAATACAAATTTTTTATCAAAGGGCGTACTGATTTTATTATTTATGAAAATCAAAAACTCATCAACAAAAGGATCATTTGATATTTCAGTACTACATATTGATAACAACCTGTCTTCATCCATGTTCATCATCAAAGGCAGTGCTTCATGAATCAACATTTCGTAATCACTTTCAGGAGCCTTGCTTTGATACCACCGCTTTATCTCTCTTGAAATATTGAGGTGCGCAATATAGCCAAGGTCATACTCTTTTTGAACGCTTTTATTTTGTATGACTCTATTTCCTGATAGAAAAGCATTTAGTAAATGCATTTGAACATTTGAAAAATTTTTATTTGTACTAATTAAAAGTTCTTTATAGTTTTCCGAATGAGTGAAAAGAAAATCCATGGGGAAGATGTTGCTTGAAACAGCAATTAATGTGACTGGTGTGTCGTGCAGCCATGTAGCAAAAGGAATATTTTGCGTAGCAGCAGTAAGAGTACTGGATGCAAATAATGTATCGCGAAAACTATTTATTGCAATTATGAGATCCGGTTTAAACCTTATAATTGCATTTTCAATACTGGTGCTTAAATGCCCATAGCCATGATTTTTTTTCTCACTGAGAATTAAGACCCTGCACCCTAAGCGCAAAAACCCTTTTGCGAGGCTCTTTGCACTTTTTCCCACAAAAGTCGAATAGCGTGTGCTGATAAACATAACTCGTATTTTTTTTGTGATCTTAACATTCTTACAATAACTGTCCCTGATACTGTCATAATCATATTCTGAATATAAATCCTGAATTACCTGTGCTTTCAAATTAACCTGATCAACATACTGCTTGTTCAGTAAATAAAAAAAATCGGACAACCCTTCAATTCTGTTATTTGTTTCTGCGTCACACATATTTGCGTACGGTACGCCATGATTTATCTTTTCAATTAACATTTGTTTATAGTTATTTGTGAACACAAAATGGAAAACGCCATTGCATTTATCAAATTCTGAAAAATCAATAATTTGCAATGCAAAGAAAAAAACAGGCTTATCAACAACTATATATTTATTATATTTCCTTATATTTGTTACGTCATCATCATTTAAATAAGCAATCATGACAGAGTAAAGTCGGGATATATCACAGGCATAATGTAAAGCCTGAGTCCCGGAATCAACCTTTGTAAAAGAGATAGCTTCCTTATTCCACGAACCATTTTTTGAGTAATATATGTCTGTATTATGTCGGCAGACAAAATCTAACAAAAACTGATCTGGAATCTCAAATTCATTTATCTTTGGGTTAATTTCTTTTAATGCCGGCCTGTTGCATTTTCTCAGCCATTTAATGTTACTGCTTATTGTATTATTTTTATCTGCTGCACATGATACTCGACTTTCAAGCTGCATTATCAGTGCGTTTACAGCCTTGCTGTTAAGCGTCCCCAATTTTATAAAATATTCAAACAGCGATTGAACTTTATTATCTTCAATCAACCTGTCCACGGTTTTGACAATTACTTTTTCGATTATCTCAATATCATCAATTTCGAGTAATCGTTTAATAAAATCTATTGAGAAATCAAAAACCACATCTAATGTTTCAGCCTTTGAAATTAGAACTAAAATACAATCGGCGACCTCTTCATAGTTTCCGTCAGCCAGAGCCTGCTTAATATTATTATAAACGGTTTCCATATCTTCAAACTCTGTTTGTCTGTTATTTTCCATATTTTCCACTGCGAATCATAAATTTTTTATGTTGCTCCAGCTTCGTTGACAGATATTCAAAGCATCAATTTTTTACTTTTTGTTTGAAACATTTCAGATAATTCATTTTTTTGGTGGTTCCATTCATCAATAACATTTTCAGGCACTGAAAGGCTGGGTATCTGTCCGGCAGGAGGATTTCCCATAATAAAATTGCCCGGATCTACCTTTTTCATAACAACTGAGCCGATCCCTACAAAACCGCCTGGCCCAATATCACCAAATTCTGAAACAACAGACCCTGCACCAATGTAAGCGTGTGAGCCAATTTTAGATGATTCCAGGGCAACCGTATTTGGGCCGAACAATACTCCTTCGCCCAAAAGACAGCGGCAGGCAATGGTTGTACTTGCCGAGATAACGCTGAAATTACCCACAACCGAATTGTGGTTAATTATGACATTCGGGAAAATAATGCATCCATATCCGAGCTTAACGGTTGAATAGACCTTGGCCGACGGGTGAATAATGTTGAGGTATCTTTCTGCTGGAATCCCCAGACGGCGTACAATATCTCTTCGAACCAGCCGATTTTTGGAACTGCTTATTGCAAAAATAAACATGACATCAGCGGCATATTCATTTGCCTTATCAAGGTCGCCAGTAACTGGAATGCCAAGTATTTCACTACCCTGCAACGAGGTGTTGTCATCAAGGAGAGCTATTACATTAACGGTTTTATTGATTTGATTAATATCATCAATTAGCCCCGCAAGTTCAGGGTATCCAGAAGCTCCCACAACGACAACGTTTTTACATTTATCTTCCATGCTTAGCACCCGATAAATTCTTTTTTAATCGAAGCTCTATCGATTTTTCCGCTTTTGTTTTTAGAAAATTCTTTTAACTTAAATATTTTCCCTGGTATCATATAAGCTGGCAAATATTGCTTGAGTTCTTTTTTCAAACCCAGAACTTCCGCCTGTTCGGTTTCAACAACAGCAACAATAGAAGCCTGTTCTGGATTTGAGTCATCAACAAAACAAACAGCTTCCGAAATACTGCTAATTTTTCTTAACCCTGCCTCAACATCAAGAAGTTCTATTCGATACCCGTTTATTTTAACCTGAGAATCCATCCGTCCCTTACAAAAAACAACATCCTCAAACAGTAATGCAATATCGCCGGAACAAAACGAATCCCGATCATCTATGGAAACGAATCTATGTTTATCTACTCCACCAATGTATCCAGGGGTTATCTGTGGCCCTCCGATAAGCAGCTCATTATCTTCGCTGATCAAAAAGTCATTGCCCGGAAGCGCCTTGCCGATTGGAACAAATCCCTGGTTTTCAAAACGCTTTATGTCTTCTTTACTGCAAAAATGATAGAAATTTTCAACCCCTGTTTCCGTCAGCCCGTAAAAATTGTAAACATTTTCCAGGTTGAGATGATTATAGCAATATTCAAGAATGTCGAGCCGAAAAGGTTCACCGCATAAAAACATTATTTTAATTTGCGTTTCAAAGCTGTCACTTGGCCGAAGCTGCTTGATTCTTGCAATTGACGAAGGAACCGAAGACCAGACCGTAACACTGTTTTGTATGGCATGGCTCAACAAAAACATTTTATCTTTTATGCTCAATGCTGGCGAGAAGGCACTCTGTGTTAGTACTCCACAATATAAATAGAAGACTGAAAGGTCAAAGGCAAAGTCGTGGTAATCAGAAAAGACTTCATGTTTTTCAATCGGCAGGATTTCCAATGCATTTTCAATAAAAGGAATAAAGTTCCCGTGTGTCATGGGGACTCCCTTGGGAGTTCCGGTTGAGCCTGATGTGAACATAATGTAGGCAATATCAGCAGCCATAAACGCTTCAGGCTCGAAGGGTACTGGCGAATAATCTGCTATTTCGTTAATATGGATAATAACAACTTTTTGTTCGTCCAAAAAAGCTAAAATGCCCTTTGGCAAATCTAAGTCTGTAATCAAAACATCAACTTCTACACCAGCTAATATGTCTAACACCCGGTTGACAGGTTGAGATTCAGAAACAGGACACCATGTATTGCCCGACAAAATGGTTGCAAATATCGCGCAGTATGCCTCAAATGACTTTTTTGTATATAACACGACGTTTGAATTTTTATGATTACACAGGACAGCATTCATTTTTTGCATTAACAAAAAAGCATCTGCATATGAATGCTTTTCATCATAGTAAGTAAAAAAACAGGCATTGGATGTTTTAAAAATATTCAATATGTTTTCATAAAATTTTTTCATCGGCTTTTTAACATTTAGTTATTTTTTATACACATAAACAAAGACGCCACCCACGGAGTCATCATCCAACGGGCCCATCTTCTCCTTTGATGATAATGAAAATCCACCTGTCTTCATTTCTTTTTCAAAAAGTTCTTCATGACGCTTAAAATCACCAACCATCTCCACTCCAGACTCAAGAGCATTGATTTCAATTTGAGCCAGCCGGTAATCCCTGCTTTTAATAGCACGGTCTATAATCATGCCGTGATAAAGATATAATGCATTTTCTCGCTCTTCATTTGTTTTATACTTTGGAAGAATTTCTCCTCCCATGATATACAACCCGCCATCCTTTGTATTATTATAAATGTTTTTAACAAATTTTTCAGCATCGTCATAACAGATATGATCATGCGCAAAAGTGGAAACCACCAGATCGAACTTTTCAGGTTCGCAATAGGTCACGGCATCACCTTGAATAATTTCCACAGATTTTTTATACTTCAAATAATTTTTTAAAATTTCACAGCACTCAATATCAATTTCAAGTGCAGTAACCTCTAAAAACAAAAATTCCAACAAACTGGCAGTAAACAAACCCGTCCCGGCTCCCACTTCAAGCACTCTATATTTCTTGCCAGCATCACAATAGTCCTTTATTGTATCACAGATTGCCTGAACCATCTCAGTATAAAATGGATGAGAACCTTCTACTTTATGATAAAGCTCCAAATCAATATAGCGGGACATTTCAAAACAACAATCTTCACCATCACCTTTGACAGGTGTCTGCGGTATTTCTGAATTTTGCAGACGGAGATTTGTCAATTGGTCTTCAGTGCTTTTTGCATAACAAACAGTTCCTTCACCAAAATCAATTATGCTGCTGGAGATGGTTTCAAAAACTCCACCATTACGCCAAATCTGTATTGTTTTGTCAGAGTTATCCAAAGGCTTTACTATTTGCAGTATGTCGGAAGTACTATCAACATCTTTAATTTTTGACGAAGCATACTCCAATCGCCGGAAGGTGCTGGGATAATCCTCATTTTTTTCAGGGCCATGATCAACTGTTTGAAAATGATTTGTAATAGCTTCATTTTGCGTCAGCTTTCGCATAACTCTTTTTTCTTGATATACCTCAACTAAATAAGCACTCTGAGTATCAGCAACTAAAATGTTATATCCCATAAACATCAGCCTGGAATCATTGAGGGCATCAATCCACTGCTGAACATTATTTACATTGGCAAGCATCGATGAAACCACTTCCATTGGACTTGACAAACCTTCATTCTCAAGGCGATATTGATCATCAGCTTCTTTCTGCTTCCCGCTGTAAACCAATTTGCACCACTTTGGTGTATTAACAGCAGTACTAACAAAAGCACATCCGTTAATATTCATTCCCCAGCTATAGTAATTACTTCCGACCGTTCGCGCTGCCAGTGTTGAATTACTGCTAACTATCTCTTCTGCAGTACATTGCGCTGCGAGCTTGTCACGATTTTTAAAAATCATATTAAGGTTGGCACAGTATCCGATTGTACACATTTTTTTTCCTATAATAGAATATGTTTTAGTTTATTTTCAAAATCACCCTGTTTATCTTCGGTTTTATCATCGTTTTTTATATACTCCAAAAGACCAGGCAACAAATATAAAAATTCAACCTCAGGATCAATATTCCCTCGGTAGCGTAATTCACCAAGGTTATCCATATCTATCAATATTTCAGCATCGCGAGGAACAAGAACACCAAAAAAAACAAAGGGAAGATAATTTTGTTTGGCCTCGGAACATAATGAACCCTTTTGTATTTTTTGAGAAATCAGACTAACTCTATACGCATACAACCATTTAAAAGCATCAATACTGCCGCTGGCCCCTAAAACAACCAATCCTGGTAATATCGGAGCATGTATTTTAGAATTACACTCAACTAAATGATGATAAGTATATGGCGTATCAGTATCATAAATGACTACATTCAAAGAGCGGGGTGATATTGCGCCCTTTGTCTTTTCTTTTATTAATGCTGCAACTCTTTTCGAAATTATACTTGCAATTTCATTACAGCGAACAGGAGCGAGAAGTATTTTTGATTTATATGCTTCTATTTTTGGCTTGCTGATATCAGCTAATATCAAACTTGTCTCCAGCTCTAAACGAGTGATTTCAAAGTTTTCAAAGCATTTAATTTTTTTACTGGCCTCAATAAAATATTTTTCACGAATATCATTAGTATATGAAGTTATCTCATGGGGATCAATCATAACTCCATCAACTTCAAAGACTACATCCCCGGCAGGCACACAAAGACCAAGGGCCTGTGAAATAATTTTTGAAGCAATAACAACACCATAATACAAACCCTCCTGTATCCACTCGTCAACATTTTCAAGAATTGAATTATTAACAGTATCTGCATGCTTGTCATGGGCGCTGATATACGCATCTGCAATATAATTTTCTAATGCATCCATACTGTTTATAATCAAGGGTTCATTATACTCAGCCGCAATTGTTAAAGATGAAATTGATGTACCCTGAAAAAGATCTCCCGGTTCAGGGGAGCCATACCAGGCCTTGAGTTCTTCTGTTCTTGTACGACAGGTAAACTCATCAACCGCACGATGTATGTCTTCTGAAGTACTTGTATGTAACAGTTTCAAACCATGCATACATTTCGAACGCAGCATTTCATACATCTGCTGTTGTTTTTCTGAGTCGATGTCAGAATCCAAAATGCTTAAATAATCTTGAAGCATCATATTGAATCACCTCGCTTAATTTCATATCGCCTGCGGCGGGCAATCGCTTTAGAAATAGCCTGAATATCATCCTTTGTTCTAAAATGCTCTCGCTTAATCGGATCTGGTAAATATGACAACTCCATCTCACCCGATTCAGAATTTGCAAAGATGTCAATATAGCCCTCTGTTGCCTGCAACATCTTTTTTAAATTTTCTTCGCCAAAATCCTTTAAAAAAGTCTCTCCCCACTTGTTATTATGTTTTTCTGTTAAAATGCCGCGAACCTGATCAGGGAAAAGACTGACAAGTGCAATATCCGGCCTTTTTTTTGTAACATCAAGCATAAATTTTTGTGCATATGAAACTATTTTCTTCTTCCAGTTTTCACCATCAAGAGTATAAATCAAACGCACCTCAAAATCCTTTGGCATTTCACAATCAAGGTTCCATGTATTTCCATCCATCAAACTTGACTGCATTGGAGAATGTTTGGTTACATCAAAGGTCGCAACGGTTAAAACATTGATCGATTCTTTTCCAGCAATAAAATCAACCAGATTTGTCCGCTGCTCATCGGTTTCTCCTGGAAAGCCTAAAAGCACAAAAACAAAATTAAGAATACCAGCCTCATATGAAGCATCCAAAACTTTATTTGTAGAAATATGCTTTACTTTTTTATTCATATTTTTCAGCACCTGGGGATCATTGGTTTCCAGTCCCCACATTAGCTTGCGGCACCCCCCTTGAAAAAGAAGCTCCATATTTTCAAGCTCCTGAAAGGGCGTTTCCATACGAACATAAGTCTCCCATTTGGCATCAAGCCCATTCTCAATTATTTGCTGCGCCAAACTAAACAATGTGCGCGGGGAGGATGTGTCATCCATAAATTTAAAATAGGTTGCCTTTTTGCCATATTTTTTCTGGGTCAACTCCTGAATATATTTAATATCGTCAATCAATTTTTCAACGGATCGCTCACGAAATCCAAAATTGGAACCAGAAGGGATAGCACAGAATTCACAGGAACCATAACAGCCCCTTGCTGTCTGTAGTGGAATCAGCATTTCAGGAAAAAAGTATGCATCAAAATCAATATCATCAAAGTCGGGTCTGATGGTTTCATTCAAGTCAAATACCCCGTGCTGGCGGCCTGTCAAATCAAACCCATTGTCTGTGTCATTATCAGTATTTTGAGAAATCACATTCCGCATTGGTTCACGGGATGAATTAACAACCCGATTATGAATATCAAGCAAGGGCAATTCCCCGTCCCAAAGGGCTAAATAATCCCAAAGGTGTTTCAAAAAGCTGTCTGCCAGCATTTTGTCGTAGCAGCGTGTTATTATCTGCCCGCCAAATACGATTTTAGCCGATGGAAGTTTTTCCCGCACTCTGTCCGCCAATGTAAATGCAGCAATAATATTGTCCTGAAAGGTAACTCCAATACAAACTATTTTGGGATTAAGATGAAGCAGTTCAGTTTCAATAAACTCATTATAAAACTTGATCATCGGGTTTGCATCTGCATCTTTTATTGCTTTTATAACCTCTTTAAAATAGGTGCGGTTATATGCAAAATTTATTGTTCGCAGGTCAACACCCAGACCTCTATAGGCACTGCAAGCCTCGGTTAAAGAGTCTTCAATCTGATTATACAGGCCAAGCAATGAAACAGGATTATCAATATACTTTTTATTGTGTATATCAAAATCCTGATCCTTGAGCATCCAGTTAAAAAAAAGAATGTTGGTGTCAAATATTTTACTGCGAAATCCCTTTTGCGTAATGTAACCTTTCAAAAAGGGCATACTCGCTTTTGGATGCAGAGGGCTGCTTAAAGGCACTGTTAACAACACACTGTCTAAAGAGGCTTCATCCATTTTTATCTTCCGTTTTATTTTTTATTATTTTAAATATTGCTTCCAGGCATATCAATTCACCCACTTCTTCAGGTAAAAACGTTACTTGAAACTGCTTCTCAAGTTTTATGACAAGGGATATGTGAAGTAATGAGTCCCAGTCTTCGCAGGTTTCTGGAGACACATTTTCATCAATATCGCCCTGAGGTAATTCCAGCACATCAGACATGATTTTAATAATTTTCTTTCGCATACCATATTCCATCTTTAAACAGGAATAATATAAAAAAAAGTTTTAACAAGATCAGGCATCTTCATATGTTAATAGAAGATAAAATGCGTTGTATGATATAATAACTGAATCAAATTTATTACTTATTTTCAAAATTTTTCATATCATCAATTATTAATTTGGCATCCATGTTTTTTTTTGATTTATATTCATTTTATGAA
>JAOZSB010000516.1 GCA_029939895.1 Desulfobacterales bacterium | reverse complement strand
CCATTATCTATAAGCCTGAGACCCTGCCAAAATTTGACTACCTGAAGCTTGTGGAGCTTGGCATAGACGAAAAACTTCTGCCAAAAAATTATGTGCTGATGAACAAACCTTTTTCCTTTTACGAGGAATACAAAATGCTTGTCCTGTCGGTTACAAGCGTTTTATCAATACTGCTCACGCTTGTTGTTCTTCTTTCAATTAATACTGTAAAAAGAAAAAAAGCAGAAGCACAGCTTTTGGACTCAGAAGCAAAGTACAGAAGCATATTTGAAAATTCCAGCGAAGGCATTTTTCAGGCAAACGCCAACTGGGAACTGATTAACGTTAATCCAAAGTTTAAGAAAATACTGGGATTTGATGAAGCAGCAAAAGACATGCCTTCATCAAAGGATATCATAAGTTCATCCTTTCTTAACAACAATGAAATGCTGGAATTTCTGGATCTTCTCACCAGGCGCA
This sequence comes from Desulfobacterales bacterium, assembly GCA_029939895.1. Taxonomy (GTDB): domain Bacteria; phylum Desulfobacterota; class Desulfobacteria; order Desulfobacterales; family JAOZSB01; genus JAOZSB01. The sequence continues at coordinate 2,144 of JAOZSB010000516.1, read as the reverse complement.
AAACAATAGCAGGCTTTGATGCCCAGCTCAAGCGGGTTGATAACAAACGTGTCTGGGTGTCGATCTCGGCAAGGGGCATAAAAGACTACATGGGCAAGCTTTTGTTTTATGAAGGCTCCATTGTAGATATTACCGAAAAAAGAGAACGCCAGGAAGCAGAAAGAGAGCGGGATGCTGCCAGGGTTGCCACAAAAGCAAAAAGCGAATTCCTTGCCAGCATGAGCCACGAAATACGCACACCCATGAATGCAATTTTGGGTATGGCAGATCTGGTCTGGGAAACCCGGCTTGATCCAGAGCAAAAAAAATTCATTGGAATCCTGAAGGGCGCAGGTGAGTCGCTTTTAAATATTATCAACGACATCCTTGATCTATCAAAGGTTGAGGCCGGGGAGCTGACCCTTGAGGAGATAGATTTCAACCTTTTGGAAGTAGTTGAAAAAGTTTGCGAAATAATGGCCCTGAAGGCCCACGAAAAAAAGCTGGAAATGATTTGTGATATTGGCCCGCAGGTCCCTGAAGTTGTTGTGGGCGACCCGGTTCGGCTGCGGCAGGTGCTTACAAACCTGATAGGCAATGCCCTTAAATTTACTTCCAGTGGCGAAATCTTCGTGAATGTCGAAAATGGAAGCAGCCTTGAATCTGAAACAGTCGATATTTGTTTTACCGTAAAAGACACTGGAATTGGAATTCCCAAGCGTTCCCAGGAATCAATTTTTGACAGCTTCAGGCAGGTGGAAGCATCTACAACCAGACAATTCGGCGGAACCGGCCTGGGGCTTGCCATATGCAAAAAACTGGTCAGGCTCATGGGCGGTAAACTCTGGGTCGAGAGCGAAGAAGGTATTGGAAGCAGTTTTTTCTTCACATGCAGGTTTGGTTCTTCACAAAATCAAACACAGCCAGAACAGGTAGTCCAGCAAACAGACCTCAATGGTCTGAACGCACTTATCGTAGATGACAACGAAACAAACCGCCTTATACTGAGCCGCACGCTTTCAGGCTGGGGGGTTAAGGTCACAGAAGCTGACTCCGGGGCCAAGGCACTGGATATTCTAAAAAATTTAGAGCAAAATGCCTTTGATCTTGTGATTCTTGACGGACACATGCCAGGCATGGACGGCATTGAAACCGCCGATAGAATCAAAAAAGAAGCTGGAAGCGCAGGCAAGACAATAATGATGCTGACATCCGACGATACCTCCAATTACCTGGACAGAGCAAAAAAACTCGACATTCCAGTCTGCCTGGTAAAGCCGGTGAAAAAAATTGAACTCAAGGACGCAGCAGCCTTTGCACTGGGCAAAACAACCGTAGCAGAGAAAAAAGAGGTTGTAGAAACACAAACAACCACACGCCCCTTGAGAATACTTTTAGTAGAAGACAATCCAGACAACCGGACCCTGTTTGAATTTTATTTAAAAAAATCAGAACACAAAATCGATATTGCTGAAAACGGCATGGAAGGCGTAAAAACATTTCAAACCAGCACCTACGATATAGTATTCATGGATCATGAAATGCCGGTCATGGACGGCTTTGAAGCCACAAAACAAATCCGTGCCTGGGAAGCCGAACACGACCTGCCGCAAACCCCGGTCATATCCCTGACCGCCCACGCCATGAAAGGAATGCACAACGAAAGCCTTTCCGCCGGATGCAACCACTTCATGACAAAGCCCTTTAAAAAGAAAGAACTGCTTGAGGTTTTGGGGAAGTATGCCGGGTAGTGTCTGTATGATTTTTAAGGGGTGAATTGAAGAAGGTTTTGTTGTTCTAATCAAAAAAGCAATTTTGTAAGTATCCCGAGACTTGTCAAGATAATTGAAATCGAAATTCCAGCTTTCCACCGCAAGGTGACTTGCCTTTCTTTTTCAATTTTGTTTATTTCTTCTTGCCTTTCTTCTTCTAATATTTTGTTTAATTCTGACCTGATAGCATTTTGGTGCTCATGTATTTTTTTCAGCTCAACAAAATAATCCTCGGCTTTATTTACATTGCTATCAAATTTAGTTTGGTCTTCTGTGGTTTTAATCGGTGTTTCAGCAATAAAATCTTTAATTATATTGGCTGATTTACAGTGGGCAATGTATTCTGGGTATGTTCCAATTATTTTAACTTTTCGATAATCATGTTGAAATATC
>JAOZSB010000515.1 GCA_029939895.1 Desulfobacterales bacterium | reverse complement strand
GAGACTTCGACACCATATATTTCTTCCAGGTGTCCCTGGATTTCTCGTGTAGTTATTCCCCGTGAGTAGAGAGAGATGATTTTCTCATCAAAGCCATCAAAGCGTTTTTGCCTTTTCTTAACTATTTTTGGATCGAATTCACCATTGCGATCACGAGGGACATTCAAATGAATTTTTCCGGCTTTGCCGGTAACTGTTTTATTGCTGTGTCCGTTTCGGGAATTTCCAGATCCGTTACCGTCAGGTGAGTTTTTTTGATAACCAAGATGATCAGTCATCTCGGTTTCCATAGCCCGTTCAAGGAGAGATTTAGTTAACTGCCTTAAAATACCATCGTCGCCAAGTAAGTCTTCGGGATTCTTGTAGTTTTTAAGAAGCTCGTCCAAAATTTTCTCGTCAATAGCCATAGTTTTTCCTCCTCTCGCTAATAATAGCGAACTATGACCATTTACACAAATTTATTTACAGCCTCTGATGAAATCATCAAGTTTTGCAGAGAGTGTTTCTGGAACTTTTTTGTCCTTTAGATGACTGCAAAGCTCTTTGGTCTTTTTTAATGTTTCAATATGGGTGATGCATTTTTCACATCCCTTTAGGTGCGCTGCTATTTTTTCACAGTCTGCATCATCAATCTCGCCGTCAATATACTCCGACAGCCTGTTGCAAAGTTCCTTGCAATGTTCGTCCATGTGTTGTTTTTCGCTCATTAAAACCCTTGTGATTGATCGGGGCGTAACCCTGTGTGTTAAAGTTGATATTGAAATTTCTTTGTTTACTCAGCCTCGCCTTTATAATCCTTTAGTTGATCCCTTAGATAAAGCCTTGCCCTGTGGAGTCTTACCTTGACGTTTGCTGGTGTTATTTCCAGTATTTTTGCTGTTTCCTCGGTGGTGAAGCCTTCCATGTCACGTAATACTACTACAAGCCGATAATTCTTCGGCAGGGTAACAATGGCATTCCTTATTACCCCGGAAAGCTCATCATTTAAAACCTTGTCAACTGGCAGTACTGCCCAGTCCGGGGTTGAGCTACTGGAATCTGCTGGTTCACGCTCTGCATACTCATCCAGGGAGACCTCCTGTTCTGGCGCGAATTTTGACTTCCTCTTTGTTTTAAGGCATATGCTTGTTGCGATCTTATAAAGCCAGTTCCTGAACTTGGCCTCATGTCTGAAGCCTTCCAGATACCTGAATACATTTATAAAAGTTTCCTGAACAAGGTCTTCAGCATCATCAGGGTTTCCGCACATCTTAAAACCGAAATTAAACAGCCGCTGCTCGTATTTATTAACAAGATCCCGGAATTTTTCTTTGTCGCCTGATTTTATAGCATTAACAAGGTCATAATCCTCGTCCTTGACAGTGCTTGATATTTGATTGACTGGTGACATTTATTCTCTTTATTATATTGACCCAAAAACATGGGACAGGTTACAATCTTTTAAAGTTGGGCTGATATTTCATGGGAACTTTTGGTTGCGGGCATTTGGTCCCATAACTCACCCTTTAACAGTCGCCCATTTTTTTTCTTGTTTGTTCCACCCCATTGCTTGAAAAAAAATGGAATGCTGTTTTGAAAACATTGAGTTTTAATATCTTCAACCCATTCTTCCTTAACCGGTCTTGCTCCGGGACCAGATTCACCACCGACAATAACCCAGTCGATGCCTGTCAAATCCATATCTCCTAACGGCCCCAGCAAAGGTTCTACAGAAAGAAATTTAATTGCAGCATCAGTGGTACGCAAATCATCAATTCTATATAAGTAATCAGAATCTTCTACGCTTACACCCATCCAAATATTTGGAGACCATTTAAGGTCGTTGTTCAATTGGCGCAATCTTTCTGACCGTTTTGTAAGCACTTGAAATTGATGCTGTGATGCAGAAGTCATTGTCTTGAATATTTTTTTGATAAAGGGGAGGGGGACATTCTGGTGGAATATGTCGCTCATGGAATTAACAAATACCATTTTGCCTTTTTTCCACTTTAAGGGTGTCTCTAACTGGTGGGGGTGGCAAGTTGGCTTGAATCCATTTACATAATTCTTCTGGCCCATTGCTTTTAAACGATACGCCATGCGTTCTGCATAACAATTATTGCATCCTGTGCTTACCCTGGTGCAGCCTGTGACAGGGTTCCAGGTTGTCTCTGTCCATTCTATTTTTGACACGCTCATTTTATTTTAACCGTTTAAGTCGTTCGCCTTTATTATTGTTTCTTTTATAATGAATTTGGTATTTGGGTCTTTTTCCCTTTTTATCCTCATTTATAACCATACCATCCTTTTCAAGTTGCTCAAAGGCTTTTTGGATTTCTTTTATAAACCATCCTTTTTTTTCCAAAATTTCGGCCAATTTTTCAATGCCAAATTGAATTGGTTCTTCTTTTAATATTGATAGCCAATACTCTTCAATGTCATTTATCGTATAAGGCTTGTCACTTTCTTGAACATTAATCTCAGGTTTGAAAAATGGTAATGGGTTTTGTTTTTTAAATGCTCGATCAAATTGTGTTTGTGCTCTAACATTGTTTTGAATTATATCTACTTTTTCAGACACTTCAAAAAATTTTACAATTCCCAAAGGATGCCTTGTAATATATACTAAAT
>JAOZSB010000157.1:3994-9859 GCA_029939895.1 Desulfobacterales bacterium | reverse complement strand
ATATACTGCATAGTTTTCTTTTTGCTGTTATGGCGCAAAAAAGAAATGATTCGTGTCTGCTATTGTCGGCTGCGACCTCATGGGACTGGAATAAATATAGGCTGGAGCCATTTTGTAGCCGCTTAGATTGCGCAGCTTTTTTAATTTTGTTCGCTGGGCTGTTGTCAAAGTTTTATTCACCTGTGCAAAGGCAGTTGCATAGTACCATGACATTTCACCGTCAAGCTCTCCGTAACGCTTTCCAAGGGCAAGTACTTTTGTTTTATCGGCCTGTTTTCCATCAAGAAACTTTCGCAGTTCCCTGGACATGGCCTGGCGAACCTCGGCAATTTCCATGAGCGGTTTTCGTTGTTTTTCCAGGATTTGAGTAATCTGGCTGCGCTGGCTGGAATTGAGAAGCGATAGAAACGCTTCGCCAATGTTGCCAGTGATTGCTGTGTCAATATCGTAATCTTCAACTCCCATGGCTGGCATGTCCTTCATGTAGAACCCGCCAAAATAGGTTCCATGCCGTTCCGGGCAAAAATATGTATCAGCCTTAACTGACCCTGCATACCAACTGAAAAATTCGCTGCCATAGGTCATGTAGGCCACGTTATAGAGGTGCGGTTTTCCCCTTATGATGCTGCTTTTTTCGTTAAGGTTGGGCCAGGAATTGAAGTCGCCGAATTTCATTTTTCCAAGATATGCTTTCTGGCTTGAGGAAAGGGATGTTGCCAGCCTGCCAAAGGCTTTTGCACGGGCATAGCTTAAATCAGCATCAAACTCAAAGAGCTCGCCAACATACTGCACAACAGCCTTTTTGTTCAGCCCAGAACTTCCCCTGGGTATATCGCTGTCAAGCTCACGGTGAAAGGCCTTGACCAGGGGCAGCCGTTTCAGGGCCAGGGATTTAAGCTGACTGGTTTGAGTCTGGGCAAGATCCTTAAAAAGCTGTTTCTGCTGATTGCTGAGAGTGTGCATTACATTGCCGACAACCCGGTTAAGAAAAATGGGGTTGTGGCCCTTTCCAGCCGCATCAATGTCGCGCATGTACTGGAACCCGAAATAGTCACACACTTTGCCCGGTGGTATAAATGTGGATGCACCGAATTTTCCGGTAATAAAAGCAACTCCGCTGAATGCTATGGTTGTACTCTGTGCTCGATCAGACATGGCCTGCTCAATGGTGTACCTGTCTGAGTTCGATGCCGGGGCGGGTCTGGCCTGCCTGTTGTTGGAGTCTCTGGCAGGGCCTTTGTTGCTATTTTGGTTTCCACCCGGCGGTGGCGCAAGATCACGGAGTTTAAATGGATCAAAACCAGCCGACCTGATGACCGCATCCAGTGCGGGCCCGGCACGCAGACCAGCATCCCTGAACAACGCCTGGTGGATTGCCTTTGCATCCTTTATGGTAACTGTGGAGGGTTTGTACTTTGACAGCACTGTCTTTACATGTGCCTGTTGGCTGGCAGTAAGAGCCTGATCCCTTGGTGGCGGTCGATTTTCAGCCAGATAACCAGCCTGGCCCTGCTGTGCAAAAGTCAACAGCAGGCAAAAAGTAATCGCAATGGTTGCGGCTTTGTTCATTTTATCACTCCATCTTCAGGCTGGTTATGATATAAACAAAAAATTCTCTGACAAGTTGATATTACAGGTATAAAACTGGTAATTTTATGAACAAATTATAATAACACGCTGGTTTCTGCAAATCAAACTTTTTATAATGTTTTTTGAAGTTTATAGGGTTTTTTTTTCTTAGTGAACAGCTTGAGTCTCAGTCATGGCAATTTCGCTTTTTAGCTGCATCAGGTTTTGTGGTATGTGCAATAAATACACATACCACTTTTTTTAAAACTCACCTGTATAATCCATTGTCCATAATTCAGAAATCACGAATCCCGGATTGTATAAAATTTATTGAAGCAGCTTGCCAAGATATCCAAAGGATTCGTTTACATTACCCAGGGTTTTTATTTCGTCAAGGTTGGTAATGTCGCTCCATGCATCACGCACCTGCTCAGCAGAAATATCGCCATCGGCATTGCCTATGGTGGTTCCTGTTCCACACATTATTGCAGTACGGCTGAACCAGCCCGCAGCGCAGTTGAAGATCATGTTGGAGTCAGGGTTTTCTTCCGATACAAGATACATGACCAGAGGGGTTACGAATTTCGGGTCAAGTTTTGAGCTGATTTCAGGGGGCAGCAGGTCTTCTGTCAGGCGTGAAGCAGCAATTGGAGCGATTGTATTGCATTTGATATTGTACTTCATTCCCTCTGTGTGGATTGAGTGCATCAATCCAACAAGCCCTATTTTTGCGGCTGCATAATTTGCCTGACCAAAGTTGCCGTAAAGGCCTGCGCCAGATGCAGTATTGATAATGCGCCCGAATCCAGCGTCTTTCATGAGCTTGAAGGCTGGCTGGGTAACGCACCATGCACCCTTGAGGTGAACCGCCAGCACAAGATCCCACTCATGCTCTTCCATTTTTACAATGCTCTTGTCCCGCAGGATTCCAGCGTTATTGATAAGGATGTCAACCCCACCGAAATTATCCACAGCAGTTTTTACAATGCCTTCTCCGCCCTCTACGGTTGCGACTGAATCATAGTTTGCAGCAGCCTGGCCACCAGCCTGCTTGATTTCATCAACAACCTCATCTGCTGCATTTGTCCCGAAACCTGAGCCGTCCCTTGCTCCGCCAAGGTCATTAACAACAACCTTTGCGCCACGTTTTGCAAGCTCAATTGCATAGGTTTTTCCAAGGCCGGCACCAGCGCCAGTTACTATTGCAACTCTTCCTTCAAAATTAATTTCAGACATAATATTCTCTTTTTTTGGTAGAAGTTAAAAGATAAAATCCGAATCTGTTCAGGGTTCAGTATGATTATAAATAACTTTATGTATATAAAGTCAAGGTGCAAATGGATTTATACTTTCAAAAAACTAAAATGTTTAGCCGAAGCCAATTGCTTAGTTTATACCGAAGGTTTGGTTATGAAATAAACAAAAAATTCCCAATAACTTTGAAATTAACAACGAAGCCAGTGCCTAGTTTATACCGAAGGTCTTGGTTATGAAATAAACAAAAAACTTTTATGGAAACTGCGGCTCCTGCTGTGTGGTGCAGTGGATACCGCCGCCGCCTGCTGCAATTGCATCAATGTTAAGCTGCACTATATCTCGATCCGGGAATAAATACTGCAATTTATTTCTTGCATTTTTATCTGCGTTTTCATCGCCAAATTCCGGGGCAATCACAGCTTTGTTAATCACATAAAAATTGATGTAGCCAGCAGCAAAATCATTATTTTCAAACCTGGGCCTTATGGTTTCCGGCCCTTCAATAACAACCACTTCAAGCTTCCGTCCAGCAGCGTCGGTTGCATTATTGAGTATGTTTAGGTGTTTTTTTGTAACGTTGTGATCAAAGGAATAAGGATCAGGATCATAGCCCGCCACAACAACGCCGGGCCGGGCAAACCGGGCATAAAAGTCCGTGTGGCCGTCTGTTATGTCCTTTCCTGCAATGCCTGGAAGCCAGATAATTTTTTGCAAACCAAGAAGTGCCTTTAATTCGGCTTCACAATCTTTTTTGCTTACACCTGGATTCCGGTTTTTATTCAGCACGCAGCTTTCTGTTATAATTGCAGTACCCTGTCCGTCAACCTCAATGCCGCCACCCTCAAGGACAAGATTGGTATGGATTGTTTTTACCTGCGCCTGCCTGCCTACAAAATCTGCAACCTTTGCATCTAAAAAATGTTCCTGCTTGTCACCCCAGCCATTAAAGTTGAAATTCACACATGCCATTTCATTATTTTTGTTTACTACAAATACCGGGCCGGTATCACGCATCCACAGGTCATCCAGGGGGAAGGATATCAGCTTAATATTTGGGTTTTCTTTGACTGGGCATTTTTTCAGGGCAACCGCAAAATCTTCTTTTCGGACGAGCATGTAGACTGGCTCATACATGGCAATGGTGCGGGCAATTGATGCAAGGTCATCCTGCACACCGGCAAGGAGCTTTTGGCCCCATATTTCCCGGCTTGCACCAAATGCCATCCAGGTGCGTTTGTGGGGATGCGATTCATCGGGCATCAGTCATGTTTTTTCATTACTGATTTCGGGCTGTGATGCAAACCCGGAGCTGATTAAGCTGCCTGTCATTGATGAGCCAGCAACAGCAGCGGCAAATTGTATGAAACTGCGTCTTGAAATCATGTATGTTTCCTAGGATAAATAAAAAAAATGCGAATGTATTTGACAGAAAAAAAAAGTTAGCATAGCAGTGTTTGGTTCGCAAGTTATTTTTCAATATATTGAGTCACTTATGTTGCACTGCAAAAAATAACTCACAGAGTTTGAATCCAGGGCTTGTAATATATAATAATTGCATTATCTTATGGGGCAGTTTGCTTGTTAAATAGTTTAATAGCAATTAATAAATAAAAAAATATCAACAATAATCGAGAATAAGATGAGTTTTGAGAATTTAGATTTAATTGACGAATTATTACGTGCTGTAAAAGATCTTGGGTATTTAGAACCAACCCCCATTCAGACAGATGCGATTCCAGAAATTATTGGCGGTGAAAGAGACCTTGTTGGACTGGCCCAGACCGGAACCGGCAAAACCGCAGCATTTGGCCTGCCCCTTATCCAGCTTATTGATTTTAATATGAAACATGCGCAGGGTCTGGTGATTTGCCCCACACGGGAACTTTGCATGCAGATTTCCGACGACTTGAGGGCGTTGAGTAAATACGTAGCAGGTGCAAGGGTGACCGCTGTTTATGGCGGGGCCAGCATCGAAAACCAGAGAAACCAGATAAAAAAAGGCACACAAATCATCGTTGCAACCCCAGGCAGGTTGCTCGACCTTATCAACAGGAAAATCGTAAAACTTGAAAAAGTTGCATATGTGATTCTTGATGAAGCCGATGAAATGCTCAACATGGGATTCAAGGAAGATCTTGATGCAATCCTTGGCACTACACCATCAGAAAAAAGAACCTGGCTGTTTTCCGCAACCATGCCCAGGGAAGTATCAAGAATAGCAAAAAAATACATGAGCAAGCCCGTTGAGATTACAGTGGGCAGGAAAAACAGCAGCGCAGAAAACATTTCCCACATAAATTATGTTGTAAATGAAAGAGACAGATACCACGCATTAAAACGGGTTATTGATTTTCATCCAGATATTTACGGCCTTGTTTTTTGTCGTACACGACAGGAAACACAGGATACAGCAGAAAAGCTGATCAAGGAAGGCTATGATGCAGAAGCTCTCCACGGCGACCTGTCCCAGGCATTGCGGGACAAGGTTATGCGGCGGTTTAAAACAAAAACTATCCAGATTTTAATTGCCACAGATGTTGCTGCCCGTGGGCTGGATGTTCAGGATATTACCCATGTAATAAACTACAAACTGCCCGATGAAGCAGAAAATTATACCCACAGATGCGGCAGAACCGCACGGGCCGGGAAGTCAGGAACATCTATAGTCATTATTAATTCCAGGGAAAAAAGAAAGCTCCAGTATGTTGAAAAGAAAGCTGGAATTAAATTCACCTATGCAAAGGTTCCAGAAGGAAACGCAATCTGCGAAAAACAACTCGTTTCCATGATTAACAAAATGGTAGATGTTAAAGTAAACCAGGATGAAATAGGGCCGTTTCTTCCGCCTGTTTATGAGATATTGAACGAGCTTACAAAGGAAGAACTCATCCAGAAGTTTGTTTCAATTGAGTTTAACCGTTTCCTTAATTATTATAAGGATTCCAAGGATATTAATGCGACTTCCAAAAAAAGAGCTGAATCCAGACGATCAACATCTGGACGAGCAGCATCTGGACGACCAGCATCTGGCGATAGATC
>JAOZSB010000157.1:0-3894 GCA_029939895.1 Desulfobacterales bacterium | reverse complement strand
GACGATCAACATCTGGACGAGCAGCATCTGGACGACCAGCATCTGGCGATAGATCGCAAAAACGGGTAAGCACGAAAAATTCCAAACTGTTTTTCTTAAACGCAGGCGAAAAGGATAACCTGACAACTGGTGCAGTGATAAAAACCATATGCAGCAAGGTCGGGATCAGCTCGGAAAGTATTGGGTCCATCGAGATCCTGCGTGAGTTTTCATTTTTTGAAGTTGAAACAAGTGCTTCCTCGGAAGTAATCGGGGCTATGAAGGGCGCGAAAATTGACGGGCGAAGCGTGCATGTAAACTATGCAGACCGAAACAGCCCTGATCGCAACAGAACCCCGGGCAGTCAGGTAAAATCGAAGAGTAGAAGACCGGGATCAAGAAGCGAAGAACCCTATGCATCCAGATCTAAAACCCAGAAAACCATGGGCCGGAAAGCAAAAGGCGCATCAGCCCAGAAAGTCAAAAAACAGATCATAGACCTTGATGCAATTGAAGCAGAAATCAACCTGGAGCAAAAAAAAGAATCACAGGAATTAGGGGTTCATAAGAAAAAGCTGAAGGGCAAGAAAACAAAAAAGATGAGTGCAAAGAGAATACTGTCGAGAAGAATTAAGAAAAGTAAAAAGATAAAGAAGAAAAAACTCAGCAGTAGTTAATGCAGGGGGTTGGCTTTACAGGGCTTGACCTATACTGCACGTTACTTCTTCCAGTCGTGAAGCCCGTATTTGTTCATGATGGTTTCCAGTTCACCGGTTTTTCGCAGTTCGTCCATTCCAAGTGAGAGAATTTTTGCGAGTTTGCGGGATTCCGGTCGTGCAGGAGAAAATGCAATAAAGGCTTTGGCAGGCTTTACTGCAACTCCGGCAGACTTTACTTCATTTTGTATACCCATCTGGTTTGCAGTGTGCCAGAATACCATATCTGTTTCAATCAGAGCATCAACATTTCCCCTGAGAAGTAATTTGATGTTTTGCTTCAGAGGCTCATCTCCATAGGCTGAGAAGATTTTGGCATTGTTGATTTTATTCTTTTTTACATATGTATCTACTTCATCAAGGTATGAATAGTCCCTGATCGTGCCGAGCAAAATATCTTCAAAGGATGAAACCCCATTGTATTTCCATGTGCTGTCTTTGGTAACAAACACCTGAAAACTGATCATGCCCTGCTCATTTTCCGGGAAGATAAAATCAGGCGCGTCCTCAACATAAGGCCCAATCGCACCGTTGATTTTGCCGTGGCGCACCAGCAGCAATGTCCTTGACCATGGCAATCTTTTATATACTACCCTGTGACCGGCTTTTGAAAAAACAGACCTGGCAATTTCCACCATAAACCCTGGATTGGAAGAGCCTGGCTCGCAATTAACCGGACACCAGTTATCCGCAGCGATTACAATAGTATCTGCCAGAATGCCCGTGGGAAAAGCAAAACAGATAAGCATGAAAAATATAACAAAAAAAGCTGCGATTTTTTGGAATCGAAGGGGCATTTTTTTCGCCTGGGTTGAATTTACTAATAATATAATACTCAACATTAATTTGTTTGCTGCGATTATGCAACTAAATAGTAATGCATACTATAGTTTGAATTTGAAAAAAAATAAACAAAAAACAATATAGATGCGTGAGAATTTCAATTTTTTATTGTTGTCGCTTTGATTTTAATGGAAAAGTATGAGTTGATTTTATTTAAATTTATATCAATCTGGAAAATATTTACAAAAAAACAAGAAAACTGCCTTAAACGGATTGACAAACAAGTATCAATTACATAAAAAGAAAACAAATATGTGCCGGAGTGGTGGAATTGGTAGACGCAGAGGACTCAAAATCCTCCGGGGGCAACCCTGTGCGAGTTCAAGTCTCGCCTCCGGCACCATATTATTTGAAAGGGCGCAACCTGGTTTTATCAGGGGTTGCGCGCTTTTTTTGTTGTGGCGGTGGGCGGGTGGAACTGTTTAATCTGTTTTAATGGCTTGACACATTTTTAAATATCTTTTATTGTTTCAGTGGGATAAATGTGGTATAAAAATGGATTTTGTTTCAATAGTTCATAGGCAACCCTGGCATGGTTTATATCAATTGCTGGGCTTACTTGTGGCAACATCCCTGCAACAAATGTTTTGTGGAGCTTATATTATGTGAGAACACAAGAAATGATAGGATCAGTCCAGTCTACGAGTTGAATGACTGCTGGCAAAAGACGAACCAATAAAAATGTATAAGAAATTTTGATTCAAGTGGATTGTATTCAACGAAAAAGCCTTAATGCCAATGATCCACAGAGAATCATGGGGAAAAAAAGTATTATAGGTTAGGTGTAAAGTGGGTAGGAATAGATCAGAGTATCAACAAAAAGTATCGAAAATTAAATCATTTATAAAAAGATTTAATAAAATTGTTTTATTAAATTCACTATTAGGTTATCTGTATCAACCTGTTAATAATGAAATTGATCAATTTAAAAAGACACCGTGGGTAATACTTTTATTGATAAAATGGACATTTATCCAAAAGAAAAAAACAATAAAAAATGAACAATATCTGACTCAAAATAATATAAATACACTATTAAAAATGTCTCATGATTTGAGTAGAATGATAAAGATGCCATCAGAGTATTCTCATCATATTTTATTCTTTAGAAATATTGCTTACCAACAATTTATTTATCAGCAACGACTTTCTATTCCTGAGATGTCAAGACAAGCCCTTCTTTTTGAGGCAAATGATTCTTATAACCAGAAATTTTATGAATTATTTGATATTAAAATTAAAACATTTATAGAGCTTTCTTTTGTTATTGTTTCACATTTTTTATCCGATATTGAATACAGTATAAATTTAAACTGGTTTTCACCACTGTTTAATAAATATGATAAAGCAACTATATCAAATTTTTTAAAAGCTATAAGTGTGAATGTGGAAGACTTAGAAACAAAGTTAAATGTCACGAATAAATCCAAAGGAGGAAACCAAGAATATTTTGAACAAACCCCCTTTGTCCAATTTCCATTAATATTTAATGGAAATAGATATACATGTATTAATCCATATATTATGTATCGTTGTATGGAATATTTTATATATGATTCATTAAAGGATTATGATGCTCAATGGTTTGTAAATTCTTTTGGAAATCACTTTGAGAAATACTTACATTTGGGTTTAGATTATTCTCAAGTTAGCTACTTCACAGAAGATCAAATGGTGTCGTCTTTGACTCAAGGTGTAAAAGTGGTTGACTATATCATTTCAGAAGAAGGATGCAATTGTTTCATTGATGCTAAAGCCGTTGAAATGTCATATCTCGGCAAAATTACTGATAGCCTCGAAATAATACAGAATAAAGTAAAAAATTCCGCAATAAAAGCTATTAACCAAGCTATCTCTCTTAATGAATACATAGACAAAAACAATGGAGAAAATGAAGGATTGCCGAAATTTAATTCTGTATCATATTTATTGGTTGTTACCTACAAGGAGCTTTATCTTGGAAATGGGAAAACATTTTATGATGCAATCGCCTCTTCAAAAATTGATGAAATATATAACTTATATCAAGATTCATCTATTATTCCATTAGAGAACATTTTTTTTATTACTATAGATAGCTTCGATCAACTTATGAGCCTTATTAAAAATAATGAATGTTCCATAAACACAATACTCCAACATGCAATTAAAAACGATAGCGATAAAAAAACAATGAAATTTGACTTTTCTCAACACATTTCAAGTTTTTCCTCTAATATAAAACCACCTGATTATTTAATTGAAAAAGCAAATAGTATTTTGATGCCATTGGAGAATATTCTTAATTCATGATAATTTTTTTTAGCTCGCAGGCAGGGCTGATACCACCAGATTTAAATAATATATTTTGAGGTCA
>JAOZSB010000514.1 GCA_029939895.1 Desulfobacterales bacterium | reverse complement strand
ATTACAATAAATATTGAATTAACTTTTAATTTATAAATCTATCTGCCAAATAGCAATAACAAAGTACTTTTAGTTACAACCCCAAAAGAACAGGTATGCTAAATGAAAAGAATTCTGGTAATTGATGATGCTTTACAAATCAGGGAATTATTGAAGACCGTACTGGAGCTTGAAGGCTATGACGTTACAATCACCAAAGATGGCGATGAAGGTGTTGAGGCCTTTAGAAAAAACCCTGCTGATCTTATTATTACCGATATGATAATGCCCACAAAGGAGGGACTGGAGATTATCCAGGAACTTGTTGATGAATACAAGAATATCAAGATAATAGCCATGTCTGGTGGCGGCAATATCGGGCCTGATTCATACCTCAAGGCAGCCGAACTTTTTGGTGCAGCAAAAACATTCCAGAAGCCCTTTAACATCGACGAATTAAAAGAAACCGTAAAGGAATTGATTGGGGCACCATAGGAAGTTTTAATTGCTTGTCCCAGGCAACCCCTGCCCTTTCCTTAGCTCACATCCTTTATCGCTTTTTCCAGGGCATTTCTGTGTATGTCACCAGCAAAATGCACAGGACTTTTCCCGTAAAACGGGTCCCAGTTTGATGGGTCGGCATAGCAGTTAAACTGTATCACAAGACCGACTTTGACCGGAGCATCTTCAATGTTTAAACCAATTATTTTTTTTGCTGCATGCCATGATGCACCGCAGGGCGCACCTCTTGTAACCGTGACATCTGAGATTTTACCATCATCAACAACCACTTCAAATGCCGGGGCACCAAAAAGTTCCCCATAGAGTCCAGTTGCAGCATTCCTGGGAAGTCCGCAGCATGTAGGAGGGACGACCAGATTCGCAACCTTGGCCTTTTTCCCGGAAGCCACAACCTGAATATTTTTATTGCCGTACATAATCGCAAGTTCATAAGAAATATCAGGGTGCTTCATATGATCTATTACAAGGTCAGGGGCTTCCATTGATGGTTTATATCTTTCCAGGATTTCATGGGCATCGTCAATAACCTGGGGAAGCGGTTCATCAATGTCTATGGTTTCAATCTCGAACCTGCCTGGTGCAAAATCATTTATTCCTTTAATCTTGCTGGCACCGGAACCGTTCTGCTGATACACTATAATTTTAAATTTGTCTTCCATGAAAGTATTTCCTTTACTTCTTTGTAACAATATTTATCCAACATTTTATTTAAAGTACAACATGAACTACCAGACACTAACTGTTAAAGATTATACAGCTTTTATAAATTCATCAATTACTCCTGCACATTCAGCAGGCTTTTCCATTGGTATAAAATGACCTGAACCAACAATCGTCGCAACTTTACAATGTGGCATTTTTTTTACAAGTCTTTTTTCTGCTTCATAAACAAATGTGTCTGATGTTTCACCGCGAATCGCCAGGACCGGACATTGAATATGCCTGGCGTATGAATAGATATTTGCCGGCACAGACTCAAAAAACTGGGCCTCGATTTCAGGATCGCATTTAAGAACAAATGCTCCGTCCCTTTCCACAAGAGCATAATCAA
Organism: Desulfobacterales bacterium; assembly: GCA_029939895.1. Classification (GTDB taxonomy): domain Bacteria; phylum Desulfobacterota; class Desulfobacteria; order Desulfobacterales; family JAOZSB01; genus JAOZSB01. Next base: position 1,062 of record JAOZSB010000514.1, on the reverse strand, counting down.
GGTATGACTCTATGTAATCGTCTTCCCAGTTTTTAAACATACCACGGCCAGATGAAAACCTCTCTAATGCCTCCTGCCTGTCAGTAAAAGATTTTTTACGTCTTCGTGCAAGTTTTGCAATTGGAACCCTGCTGCGCTGGCCCAACAAGGATAAAAAACGCAGGGTCATAAGATATCTGGCTGGCAATATAACAGGATCTATCATGACAATTTTTGAAAAAAGTTCCTGAAATATTGAGCTTGCCATATAAGTAAATACAGCACCCAAAGAATGTCCCAGCCCGATTATTGGAAGGTCAGTCTTCTTTTCTAAAAACTCCTTGAGGTCACGGGCGTAGACTTCCCAATCGACTATCCTGCTGGTTCCAGGGCCGTCAGAATCGCCGTGTCCTCGCACATCACTGGCTATTATGTGAAAGTCATTGTCAAAATGGGAAAAAAAAGGCCTGTAAACACCAGCACAAAAACCATTTGCATGGAGAAAATGGAGGGTTTTTCCTTTACCTGGTCTTTCTATATAATGAATCTTCCCGCTTTGGGTTTCAACAAATCCTTCCCTGATTTCAGTACTCATTATACAATTAGGTCCCAATATGTTTAGTTGCCACCTGCTCCTTGCGTTAATGCAGAATTGATTGCACCTGGAGAACTCATTATCTTCATAAAACTGTTATCACCCATCATGGATAATTCAGGAAAATTAATCGCAATTCTGAATTTTGCACTTAATGCAATAACCTTTTTGCCGGTTACAACCATTTCATAGGGTAAATGGGCAGATGACTTTACTTGCTTAAAGTCAATTTCATTCATAATAAATTTATCAGCACTTTCGCCTAGGGTTAGAGCTACACCAAATACGGTTTCTTCTTTACCTGGAATATCAATTCTATATACCTTTGATGTTCCACCCTTATGTGCTGCCAGTGCTGCCTCAACTTTTTTTAGAGCATCCTTATAGTTCTTATGTTTTACCAGAACTTCCTCATCATCAAAATACGGCATAAATGCTTTATAATGATATTTTCTTAACTTTTTTGAACTTAATGCTTTTTTACTTCC
>JAOZSB010000513.1 GCA_029939895.1 Desulfobacterales bacterium | reverse complement strand
TCGTCCTGAAGGGACGATGTGATTATAATTACATCGTCCCTTCAGGACGAGCGGGATTGGGTAATCTGAACCGGTGGATAAAGCACACCGGCTACAACACTTTTCCCCTCCGGGGAATCAAAAATCAGCATCCATTCTAGCCCTGCAGGGGCGGCATTTAAAAGCCTGGAGTGTTATATCTCGCCCTTACAGAGCCGGTTTAATTGAAAAGGCAGGATGTGTTATAAAAAGCCAGATTTTGACTAAAATATGACAAAAGTTTGGTAAAAATGATAAAAATTATTTATCTATAATATCAAACACATAGAAAAGGGTTTATTGGGAGACAATTCAATTTGGCCAAAAAAAAAGACATAACAGGCGTAATAACTAAGGCCCAAAGTAGAAAGCTCCTGGGGATTGGCAGGCATGCCGGACTTGATGAACTTAAAAGGGCATACCGAACTATTATCAAAAAAAACCATCCAGACCTTTTTGAGTTTGACCCTGCTCTCAAGGCCAGGGCAGAGGAGCATATAAAAAAAGTAAACCAGGCCTACAAGCTCCTTGCTGCTGACTTGACTCCCCAAAAAAAACAAAAAGCAAATTCCAATATATTTAAGCAGAAAAAGCCAAAGCAGAAGAAGTCAAAGCAAAAAAAATCAAAGATGTCTGCTTCTAAAAAGACAGAGCAATCAGCATCGCAAACCACCGGGACTGCATCGCAGGACACCGGCCAGAAGCAATCAGATCAACCTGAATCTGACCAGGACAACCCCGGCAGAGACAGCAGCAAAACCCGGACAAGCTTCAAGGATCTTCTCAGTATATTTGTAGAAATAGTCAAGGCAACTGATTTTCGCCCCAAAATGCCGGAACGCCAGAACCAGGGCGGAGCGCTGAACCCCAAGCAGGGTGTGCGCAGGCGCAAGGAGTTCAAGGATATACTCGAAGATGTAATAAAGGGGCAGGACACTGCCCAGTTAGAAAGAGAACGACAACGACAGATAGCCCGCCTCAAACGCTGGGTCTATATTAAAGGCTCAGGTTATAACAAGGAAGATGTCGGGCCGATAACCCCTGTAAAACCGATCAAAAAAGTTAAGGGCGTAGGGAAAATTGATTAGCCCCTTCAAACCTTTACAGAAAATGGCATGTGAGTCTGCCGGATATTAAAAAAAGGGGCCTGCCCCTTGTGTGGAGCAAACCCCTTTAACCTGCCTTAAATTTTCTTAAACAAATACTGTATTATTTACTGCTTGGAACCAGTGCGCCTAATTTATATTTGTCAAAAATTGCTTTGATGGTTCCGCTTTTGGATAATTCATCATAGGCATCCTGCCACTGCTTAATCACTTCGTCTGATGTGCCGACATTAAATGCTATATATAGCAATGATTTTTTTACTACAAATACTTCTTCAAAATCAGCAAGGTCAATACCTGTTTTTTTGGCCAGCGCAATGGGGGTTGTGGTGCTTGTGTACCACAGGTCTACCCTTCCTACATTAAGTTTTTTCATGCTTTTTTCCGGAGTGGCTGCTGTATCGAGCTTGCTGAATCCCTTGGATTTCAGGAATTCTTCACTCACACCGCCCATCTGTACGCCAATTTTGTACTTTTTGGCATCTTCAAGGCTGGCTACTTTTAAATGAGAGCTTTTTGCAGCATAAAAAACATATCTTTTTTCAGCCAAAGGGCCTACCCATTTAAATATTTTTTCTCTTTTTTCCGTTCTTGTTGTTGAGAATACGCAGGTATCTTTTTCATTAAGAGCTTTGTTATAAGCTCTTTTCCATGGAAGAACCTTTACTTTGGTTTTAAGGCCGAGCTTGGTTTTAATAGCCTGAACTATTTCAACGGAAGGCCCGATTGGTGCTTGTTTTTCAACATAGTTTAATGGCGGAAAATCCTCTGTCAGCATAATAATTTCTGTCTGTGCAAATGCACTGCCCACACCCAATACCATCAGTAGCGCAAGAATAATGACTAACTTTTTCATACTTTCTTCTCCTTTTTCTTAAGTTAAAAAAAATTTAAAAAGTCCATTACTGATTAAAATATAAAAAATTATTACTTCTTTTTTGTCATCATTGAGGCAAAGCCATATTTCTCAAAAATTACCCTTACGGTTCCGTCTTTATATAATTTATCCAAAGCTCCCTGCCACTTCCTGATAACTTCATCTGCTGTGGCAACATTGAATGCCACATACAGTTTTGATTTTTTTACTACAAAAACCTCTTCAATTTTATTTAAATCAAGGCCCGTTCTTTTTGCCAGAATCAATGGGGTTGCTATACTGGTGTACCACAGGGTTGTTCTTCCCTTATAAAGTTTTTTCATGCTGTGTTCCGGCGCAATAGCAGGGTCCAGGTTTTTAAAACCCATAACCTCCAAGGCATCCGCACTGGCTCCTCCCATTTGTACGGCAATGTTGAGTTTTTTTGCGTCCTCTAATTTATCTATCTTGATATGGTTTTTTTTTAATGCATAAAAAACATACCTCTTTTCAGCCAGAGGCCCTACCCATTTGAATTCATACTCACGCTGGGTAGGCCTTGTTGTTGAAAATAAACAAGTATTTTTTTCGTTAAGGGCTATGCTGTAGCCTCTTTTCCATGGATATGTCTTTATGTCGGTG
>JAOZSB010000156.1 GCA_029939895.1 Desulfobacterales bacterium | reverse complement strand
ATGGTTCATATGAGCATGTACATTTTTCCAGGTTTTTATCTTTTTTACATTCCATATTGTTCTCCTGATAATTTTTAGATTTTTGTCGAAGTCAATTGCTTAATTTACCCCAAAGTTCGGGTTAGAAAATAAGCAAAAATAACTCCTCCTAAGTTTAGTTTTTTTATTACCAAATTTTTATTGTCGTTTATTCAATTATAGTCAAATTCAAAAAATTACAACCAGATTGTTTCCTGCTGTACGTATATCCCGCCCCAGCAGGCCCGAATTGATGCTGCACCCTAAAAAACCATGCCCCAGAGTGCCTGTACCATCAGGTGCATTTTCCGCATTGAAAAGCCTTCGTTTTTTGGCGGCTCTCCAGCCAGGTATGTTCCTTTTATTTCTACGCTGCCCCATTCTTCCGGGGGCGTGGTTTTCAGGTTTTTGGATAGAATGGTGAAGTCTGCCATTTTCCCGACTTCCAGGCTGCCCAGGGTATCTTCTTCAAATATCTGCCATGCAGCATTTATTGTTACTGCCTTTATTGCATCATCCACGGAAATTGCTTCATCCGGCCCAAGGGTGTATTTGCCGGAGCGTGTTTTTCTGGTCACTGCAATACGCATTTCCCGCAAAACCCCCAAGGGCGATGACGGAGAGTCTGTATGCAGGGTGACCTTGTGGCCCGCCTTGATTGCAGAATTGACTGGCATAAACCGGGCTGCACGCTCTGGGCCAACAACTACTTCCCGCAGGGCATCCCCATAGTAGTTAACATGATCAATATAAAAACTGGGCGTTATACCCAGGCTGTACGCCCGCTCAAGCTGCTTGCTTGTCACCAGGGCATTATGCTCCATACGGTGACGGCAGTCTTTTCTGGGGAACTTCTTCTGGGCTGCTTCAACTGCGTCCATAAACTGCCTTGCTGCACGCTCACCCTGGATATGTGCGGCGATCTGCCAACCTTTTCTATGAAAATCTTCCACAAATCCAAAAATCTTTTTTTCATCAAAATTCAAATGCCCTTTGCTTCCAGGCTTTATCATTAACTTGTTGCGTGTAAAATCATTATCCAGGTACGGCTCATCCATAGCCATACCGCCAGCATAGGGTGAACCGTCAATCCAGAACTTTGGTCCCATCACCTTGAACTCAAGGCTGCCCTGGGTTGGCTCATAATCAGTCTTTGCCAGCCTGTCAAAAAGTGGGTATGTAAAAATCCTGACCGGTGCATCACAATGCTCGGCAACCTCCCGAAGCGACTTGATGTGCCTGGGTATAATCGGTTGCAGACCCGGCGCAACAACGGTAGTATAACCAGCTTTTGAATAAAGCTCCATCTGCTTTGTCAAAAGAAAAACATAGGCTGCCCGTGGAAATTTCTGGGTAACTGCAGAAATCCTTGACATTGCGCCAACCTCAATAAGAAGACCAGTCAGCTCACCATTTTCATCTTTATCAAAAAACCCGCCCTCTGGATCTGGAGAATCCTTTGTAATACCAGCCGCTTCAAGGGCCAGACTGTTTGCAAAACCAGAATGGAGCGTCTGGGCAACAACAAATAACGGATTATCAGGCGCAAGCTCATCCAGCTCTGCCAGGGTTGGAGCCTTTAAATCGCGGATAATCGCCTGGTCCCACCCATAGGCAATAACCCATTTTCCCTTACCCTTTTTTTTGATCCCCGCTTTTAAACTTTCTATTATTTCTGCCCGGTTGCTATGATTAAAGCCAGAAACATCAACGGTCTCCCCCATCAATGCAGATAAAACAGGATGTGTGTGGATGTCGATAAACCCCGGCATCAGGGTGTTCCCCTGAAGATCAACCATCTGTGTGCGCTTGCTCTTTAATTTTAAAACATCTGCTTTACTTCCAACCGCAATAATCTTCCCCCCGGCAACCGCAACTGCCTCTGCAACAGGATTTGCTTCATCAACGGTTATTATGTCGCCCCCAGAAAAAATTTTATCCGCCATATTATCACTGGTGCGCCCACCCATTCCAGCGCACCCTGCGATCAGAAAACATGCAAAAAAAGAAAAAAACAACCCACCTGCCAGCAAAGACTTTTTCATTGATTTCAATTCACTTCTCCTTTTTTTCACCTGGATATGACCCATTGAAGAAAAAAGCTCAGACACCTGTTTTCCAAATTCGGTTTTTCATAAAAGATAATAATTCCACATATCACTTTTAAAGGAAAATTGCTATTTTCTTTTTGTGATTTTATCTTGATATTCTACCACAGAGAGGCGTTGTTTTTTAGCGGGTTTTTAGCATAATTCAATGGAAAAAAATTATTTCCATAGGAAAGCTTTTAGCTTATTTTGTAATCAGGTCTCAGGTATAACCAGGCATAATACTCGGTGTTATTTTAAGTTTATCAGGATTAATAAAAAAAATGGCGGAGAGGTGGGTTAGGCCCCTCCGCCTTTGGCTTAAACGAGGATAATTGATATGATTTGATGCAGGGGATTGGATTATTGAAATCCAATATTAAAAGCAGTTTCTAAAGCTGCTTGAGGACTACGTTTAAAAAGAACAACTTTCAAATTTATAAATAAGGGGAGCGTCTACGTTGGAATCCGCATCAAGAAAAAAATCAAGTTTAAGTCAAGTACGCTTCTGATCCCCCTATTTTTCAAAGAAAAGCTATTTTTTTTGTTCAGTCTGCTTTATGTCATTTTTATGGACAATGTGCAAACATTTTAATCTTATTCAATCTTATACAAAGAACAATACAAAAACCGTGCCTACTTTTCAAAAAAAATGCAAAACCCACACAACTCACAAGTTCACATGGATTAAATTGAAAATGTGGAGATTTGAAAAACAGGGCAGGATGGGAAAAAAAATTCCCATTATTTTTCAACCAGAGAATATCACGCCTTTATCACAGGCAATACTCTACTGGGCAATTTTTTTCCCATTTTGAGGTGATTCCACCCCAAGTTCCGTCATTTTATTGAACAAAGTTCGACGATTTATCCCAAGATAAATGGCTGTACGCCCCCTGTGCCAGAAATTTCTCTCCAGCGCACCCTCAATATATTGTTTCTCAAATTTAGACAAAGCCACTTTCAGACCGGTTTTACCGTCATCAGCCATTGCAAACAGGCTTGTATCATCGTGGGTGTAAAGCGAGGCCCCCATCAACTCGAAACTGTTGAGGGTCACATACCTGTGGAGTACGTTTTGAAGCTCTCTCACATTGCCGGGCCAGTCATACTTGCGCACTGCATCAAGAATCCTGCCGGTAATCTGGGGAAGCCCTTTTCTATCATCATAAAGCTTCATAAAGTGTTCAATCAAAAGGGGCAGATCATCCTTCCGATCCCGCAGGGGGGGCATGCTGATCGGGATTACATGGATTCTGAAAAAGAAATCCTCGCGCATCTTGCCATTTTTCACCATCATTACAAGGTCGCGATTGGTTGCTGCTATGATTCGGACATCGGATATTTTAACTTCGCTTCCGCCAACAGGTGTATAGCCCTGCCCTTCTATGGCCCGCAGCAGCTTGGCCTGCATGTTCAGGCCAATTTCGCCAAGCTCGTCAAGAAAAAGCGTTCCACCTTTTGCCAGGGCAATGTGTCCGGGCTTGTCCCTGTCTGCGCCTGTAAAGGCTCCCCGCTTGTATCCGAAAAATTCGCTTTCGAGGAGGTGCTCAGGAATCGCACCGCAGTTTACCACAACAAAGGGTTCATCTTTTCTTTCGGAAAGATCGTGAATCGCCTTTGCCACAAGCTCCTTACCGGTTCCAGACTCCCCGTAAATTATGGCGTTAACATCGGAGGAAGCAGCCTGAACCACAAGCTCGTAAATTTTTTGCATTTTCGCGCTCTTGCCGATAATATTGCCGAACTTGTAGCTTTCCCTGATACTCGACTTTAAGCGGATATTTTCCTCAAGTATGGCCTGCTCATCAAGCTTTTGTTCTGTAATATCAATAGCCAGGGTCTGTTTTTTTACCACGCTGCCACCAGCGCTGAAAATCGGTGAGCTAACAGCATAATACCATTTTGTATCCGGGCATCCTGTATTTCCCCCCGGATGGTCTCGCCCTTGAAAACATCTTCAATATCGCAAAAGGAGCATGGCGCATCAAGGTTGAACAATGCCTCATGGCAGCACTCGCCTGTTGCATCCCTGCCCACTCGGTCAACAAGCCCCTGATTCATGAAGCCGATTTTATAGTCCTTTGTACTTGTATAAATAAATCCGTCGGAAGCCTCGATTATAGAACTGATTTTTGACTCGTTTTCACCCAGAGCTTTCAGGGCCATTCGCAGGCCAGTCACGTCCATGAGCGAAACAACGCTGCGTTTTTTATCGGGAAGCATTGCAACCTTAACAAAAACATCACGTTTTTCCCTGGATCGGTTCTCAAGGGTGCATTCATACTCCGAAGGCGCACGGCCACCGTCTTTGCGCCGCTCTATATGGTATTTTTTCATTCGCTCGACATCGTCCCCGGAAAAGAACGCTGTCCACTTCATTTTTCCTTCAATATCCTTTTTTGGATATCCGACCAGCTTTTCCAACTCTTCATTTGACATGGCAATTGACATGTCCTCATCAATAATCATGGATGGCGCGCCGGATTTTTCAAAAACCGATCTGTACATTTCTTCTTTTTCAACAATCTCCTGCTCTGCTCTCTTGCGCTCATTAACGTCAAGAATCACGCCAAGCACCGCACCGCAGGAACCGTCTTTTCTGAGAATTGCAGTAAATGATGCATCTGCCCAGAAGTGTGCATTTGTGTTGGTCAAGAGCCTGGACTCACACCGTGCAGACTCTGCCGTACCTTCAATAATACTTCGGTAGGTCTCCTGGATCATGGCGGCATCCTGGTCCAGGGTAATGCCGGCGATACTCAGATCCACCAGCTCAGCAACGGCGTACCCCAACATCTCCCGAAACGCCCCATTTGTTTCCAGAAATTTTCCCGACAGGTCCATGATAAAGATACCCGCAGAAGCATTTCTAAAAATTGCCTGAAACGGCTCTTCATCGGCATCAGATACATGCCGCCTGAATATAGCCCGCAGTCCTTGCTCCAGCATATCAGCTCAACTTTTTGTGTAAATATTTATAGATTTTTTGTTTGTATCAATTATTATAATACGACATCAAAACATTTTTATCAAATGAAAAACGAATTAAAAAAAAACCCGATGAATCTGACCCAAAAAAAACCATTTTGCGCAACAGCTTTCCCAAGCCCCTGAAACTACTTCCCAACTTCTATACTGTCATCTGTAAAAACATCTTTAATACCAGCTTTGACCAGGGTTGGCACCAAAAACAGCTTGGCCTTTTTCATCCCGCGAGCATCAACAAAAGTATACTCAAGGCTCATTTCTGTTTTTTTCAAAGCCTTAACACTGCTGTCCATCAAAATAAAGTGGTAGTTCAGCGAACCATAGACACCCAGAACAATCAGAACTATTACAACCAGCACAGAACCGCCCTTCATGATAAATCCTCCTTTATTTTAGACAGATACGAGTAAAAACGTTAATGCATTTGAAATTTTTGGGATGCACTCATTTAATTCAGGGAATACAGCCCAATTTAAAATAATACACTTAATGACGATAAACAACCCTGATGGATGACTTTTTCGCAAATTTGCCAATAAAACCTACCCCACAGGTGCGACACATGACAGACCAGGGTGAAACCTCAGGATGTGGCCCTTGATAATATTATAAAGGCTTAGAGCAGGCTTATAAACCAAGCTTATTGGAAATAATTGATAATGCTGACCAGAATTGCAACTGAATTGTCAATTGAGTTTGAAAAAAACTCCAACACCTCAATCTGTTCCGGCGCAAGAATTTGAAAGGCAAGCACAAGAAAACAGGTATTACAAACCAGAATCAACACCAGGGACGGCAACACCCCCGGCCCATCCAGGTCCGTCTGCTTCCTGAGCAGGGAATGGATCGTAAAAAGAACATGAAATGAAATGGAAAACCCAACCAGAAAAGCGACTATATCCAAGGCCCTGTCCGCCACACCCAAATATACCAGGATTCCGTACAGTCCCAAAAAACCATATGCATACAAAGGAAAAAAATACGGTGCAAGGGAAATCCACACATTCGATTTTGACAGCAAAACATGCCCACTGTCCTCCTCAACATGAAACCCCTTGAGCTTCCCCCCAAAGGGCAGCGCCCACAGCGCATGTGTAAATTCATGAGCAAAAACATAGGAAAACTTAGGCTTAAAAAGAAAAACATGCACAACCAGATATGCACCAAACCCGTAAATCAAAAAAGGCGAAATCTCCGCACCAAAAGCAATCCCAATAAACAAGCCAACAAATTCCATAAAAAACCCAACCGCAAAGGGCAGCATGATAATGCCAAAAATGTTTTTCAGGATGGTGAACATGGTTTGTTAATCCTTTTTGGTGTTGCCTGTGTTACCTGCAAACAACCCTGGTGCAAATATTATTTACCCTCTCACATCCCAAACCCGCCCCGCAAATCCGCAGCAATCTCGTCGAGTGCAAGCAGTGCCTGTGGCAGGACTTTGCCGCCGCCTGTGAAGCCGTGGATCATGCCTTTGTAGCAGTGGTAGTTGACGGGGATGTTGGCGGCCTGGAGTTTGTCGGCGTATTGTTTGCCCTCGTCACGCAGAGGATCCATTTCTGCGGTTATGATTGTTGCTGGCGGCAGGCTGGCGTGGCTCTGGGCCAGCAGGGGTGATGCGTGGGGGTTGGGCCAGTCAGCCGTGTTTGGGAGGTAATGCCCCCGGAACCATACTATGTCATCGTGGGTCAGCATGTAGCCCGATGCAAAAAACTTGTGAGAGTCAGTGTCGAGTGTTGCAAGGTTGGTTGCAGGATAGATCAGTACCTGCCGGGTGATTTTGGGGCCGTTTTTATCCCTTGCTATCAAGCTGACTACAGCAGCGAGGTTGCCGCCTGCGCTGTCGCCTGCCAAAGCTATTTTTTGTGGGTTGCCGCTGAATGTATCGGCGTTTTTTGCTACCCATTCCAGTGCTGCATAAGCATCTTCCACCGCTGCCGGGAAGGGGTTTTCCGGGGCGAGTCGGTAGTCTACCGAAACCATGATGGTTCCTGACTTTGCAGCAAGGTATCTTACCGGGCTGTCGTGTGATTTTATGCCTCCCTGTACCCATCCGCCCCCGTGGAAGTATATGGTGACAGGAAGTACTTTATTTTCAACCGGCGTGTAGATCCTGATTGGGATTTCCCCGCCCGGCCCCGGTATTGCACGATCTATGATGCTCGGCAGGGGGGTTGGTTTGCCAGCAAATTTTGCTGATGTTCCTTCAAGCTGCTTTCTATTCTGGGCAACGGTTGATTCTGAGACTTCCCTTGCAGAGTCATCGCCTGCCAGGGTCATCAGTTTCAGGATTACTGCAACTCTGTAATCAAGCTTGCCGTGGCCAGTGTCGGCCCAGTTGTTTACAAGGATGCCAACAGCGATAAATAATACCGCAGCAATTACTGCTGCCCGGATTAGAAATTTTTTCATATTCCCGCCTGTTTTTATGGTGCATGGGTGCTGCAATCTCAACCATGCCATTGAAGTAAAAAAACAGCATGGGAAGCAATTTTTTTCAATCTGCAAAAACAGCTTACCGTTTAAATTACTCCCCGCTTTTTAACCATGCTCAACATCTGCTCCAGGGTTGTCTGGGGAGGTACCTGCTGGTTGTCTGCTGCTTTTACTTCCAGGTTAATTGCATCTGTCGGGCATGTGGTCACACACAGGCCGCATCCGATGCATCTATCAAGGTCTATCTCTGCAATGTCTGAATCGTTGATCTGGATTGCTTCAAACTCGCAACGCTCCACGCAGGTTTCGCACCCGGTGCATTCTGCATCATCAACCACTGCAAAATAATTTGAAAAAACCATTTCCGCTGGTTTTGGGTGGCTTTTTATTGAGGATAAGGGGCCGCAGCAGTCACCGCAGCAATTGCACATGCCCGTTGGATTCTGGGAGGTTGCAGGCTGCGTTACCAGGCCGGCTTCGTGGGCCTTTTCCAGAATCTGCAATGCTTCTTCCACGCCCACTTCCCGGCCCATATCGTGATCCAGGTAGTATTGCGCCATTGATCCGAACATAAAGCAGACCTCCAGAATCTTGTTGCAGCTCTTGTCGAGCAGGCCCGCGGATTTTCTGCATACGCAATCGGTAACAACAATCTTTTTTACGCCCTTTAAAATTTCAGCAGCATCCTCATAGGGAGCAACCCTGTTTCGCACATCAATCGACTTCTGGATCGGGATAACACGCAAAAACCCGGCAGCAGAAAATGCCAGGGCCTCTTTAAACTCATTGTCAATATAATGCTGACACAGTTCTGCAAACTCCCTGTCAAGGCGGGTAACCTGAAATTCAAAAAGCCCGTGTACAAAGGCAATTGCGCCATACCGGATTATGCCATTTTTGTTTAAGGAAAAAACAAGGCCCTTTTCTGCCATGTCTGCAAGTTTTTTTGCGGCATCGTCGGCATTCATCCCTATCCGGGGAGCAATATCTTCGGGTGTTTCCAGCATGGGCGTCAGCTGCGAAAAGATTTCCGCCTCTGGAAGTGTAAAAAGTTTTTCTAAAATTTTAATTTCAATACCTGATTCAGTCGCTGGAAATCCTACCGAATATTGATCAAGCTGTTCCTGAAGTTTTCTAAAGATTGGATCTGCCATTGGTTATTCTCCATATATCAGTTCAAATCAGTCCTGCTTTACTTCTGTTATCAACCTGCTTTTTTAAGAGCATCACAAATTTCTTCGTGGACAATGCCCTGCGTTTCAGCCTTCCATTGTTTCAGGGCCTTTACTGCCACAGGCCCACCAAGCTTGCCCAAGGCCCACCCTATCATACTTTTTACACGATCATCAAGGTTTTCCCCAAAGGCCTTAATTAAATCACCGACAAACCCCGAATCGTTTGTGTTTCCCATGGCCCTTGCAACGTTCATTTTCCATCGCCATATATCTGCCGGGGACATATAAAACATGTGGGGCCAGATTTTTTCCGTAAAATACTTCTCATCCATATGCAGAAGTTTTGTTAAATGAAAATCGCTTTGCCTGTCAAAAACCTTTTGATTTAGCGGAAGATCCATAGCCAGCCACCCGGAGTTCCTTGGGCAGACATTCTGGCACTGGTCACACCCGTAGACATTAAGCCCCATTGGTTCCCTGAGGTGTAAAGGGGTCAGGCCATCACCAAAATATGTTAGATATGAGATGCACAACTGCGGGTCAATCGTTGCGTTCCCTTTCAGCGCACGGGTTGGGCAGGCAGCAATACAGGCGTTCCTGCACCAGTCAGGGCATCCCAGCTCAACTGTTGGTTCCCCTGGCGCAAATTCATGATCCACAACCACTGTTATCGGGAGAACCCAGGAGCTTTTACGTGCAACCCTGCTTGAATAGAACAGGCAGTTTTTACCAAAGGTTCCCATGCCGGCTCTGGCTGCTGCAACTCGGTGGGGCAGGTTAAAGGGAACCTTTGAATCAATCGAGTTATCCCGCAAAAACCCCCGAAATGCTTTAATCTTCTGCGCCAGACCATCCTTGGTGATACGATCATCATCAAGGTAGCACCTCCCAAAATGCCCCTCCATATACCTGGGAAAGGATTGTTGAAAGTATACTTCCATCAGGACAATCACGGTTTTTGCCTCTGGAAGAATCGACTTTGGGTCCGCCCCTTTCATGAGCGCAAGGCCAGCAGCCTCTGCCCAGCCATACTCTTTCTGGCGGGTTTCCAAAAACTCTCTGTGAGCATCAAAGGGTTCGGCTGAAGTAAATCCAACATCAAGAAATCCGATTTTTCCGGCCTGGTCAACAACGTCCTGCCTGGTGATCATAAGCTTCGCCCCTTTGCTGGTTTGTTTTCTGGTGCATGTTTTTTTATATTATTTGT
>JAOZSB010000155.1:5393-9937 GCA_029939895.1 Desulfobacterales bacterium | reverse complement strand
TAGTGCCCAAATCCAATTGAAATTATTCGATTTTTAACGGGACACTACTGACTAAATTTATTAATTACCTTTTTTGGAATGAAAACCGAAATTAAACAATTGAGCAAAGAAAAATATAAGGGAAACCTGAAGGCCTATAAAAAATATTTCTTTGAAATCAGTGACCGTACTTCGAAAGAATCCGGTGCGATAATGATTTTTCATAGAATGGTTTGTATTATGGGACTTGCCCTTTTCAATGTTATGCAGGATGAGGGGCAGTCTAAACAAGAATCCATCAAGAAAATACACGAACTTTTTTGGCGTGGACCTTATGGCAGGAATGCTCGTTTTATTTCCTTCTTTGTCCGGAGGGCCAAAGACCCTTTTACAACTTTTCTGAAAAACCTCGGGCCGCTTAATGAATGGTTTTTCCCTTGTCCGCCCTGGGAAAAGACCCGTGTTGACATTGAAAATGGTGTCGGCTGGCATCAAACGAAATGTTATTTTATCAATTTTTTCAGGAATGAAGGCCAGGTGGAATTATGCAGTGCTTATGGAGATTGTGATTGTAGAGTCGCAGAACTTTTTGGGGAAGTTTTAGAGTTAAAAAGAGAAAAAGCTATGTGCTGGGGCGATGACTATTGTGACTTTCTGTATTACAAAAAATAATTAATTAAATTTTAAATGGAGCCTAAAAATGAATACCAAAAAAGAAATTGTTTTAATGGGAATTTTTTCAACTTTTATTATGGACCTTGGGTTTATATTTCTCAAAGTAACCGAAATAGTAAAAGGATCAATGGAACCGCAGTTCCTTGGCAGATGGATTTTGAACATGTTTAACGGGCAATTCGTTCAAGAAAATATTCTGATGGCAACTCAAATGAGTTTAGAAAAACCAGTATCTTTACTGGCTCATTATTTGACCGGTATCGCTCTTGTGTCAATTTTACTATTGCTTAGAAAGAAACTAAAAGCGTTTCCAGGGTCAGCATATATGGGCTTTGTGTTCGGCTGGATCACATTACTTATACCCTGGTTTATTTTCTACCCATGCATAGGCTTTGGGTTTATGGGTCTGGATACCCCTGAAGGTTTAAATAATATTTTATACAGCATCATATATCATTCTTTTTTTGGCCTGGGCATCACAATCTGGCTAGGTTTAATTCGGAAGTTTGTTATAGAGGATATACGGTAAAAACTTTAAATTTTACGAACACAGAAAAAGGCAGGTTGCTTGCCAGAAGCTACTTTCATCCTTCTGGAAACACCTGCCATAGCAACCTTGCAAATTTCATTCTAACATTTAGCCACATCAGTCAAAATGACAACCCGCTCTTTTATTAAACTATATTTGGTCGGGGCGAGAGGATTTGAACCTCCAACTTCCTGCTCCCAAAGCAGGCGCGCTACCAGGTTGCGCTACGCCCCGACAATGTAGATTGTTTTGAATTGCTTTTATGGCTTTTGTTTTTTTTTTGCAAACTAAAACCAAAAAGGCAAAAAAGTTATGTAATATAACTTTTTGATCTGGTCAAGATGGAATTTGATTTTTTTAAAAAAAAAGCCTTAATTTATTTTATTACTGACTAATTTTCCGTCATTTGACACATGCTAAAACTGGGTATCAATCTGTAATTTAAGGCAATCAAGCACAAAGCACTATCACGGCAAGCCGAAAAAACAAATTTAATAAAAAATTTTCCACAAATCCAAAAATTGAAATAACAAATCTAAAATCAGGGCTGTTGGTCCATCGCCAATACGTATTCGTCAATGGACTCTGCCATCAGAGCTGCCAGGGAGTTTAAAAAACCCTTATCCTTGAGGAGCTTTTCCTCGGTCGGGTTTGTCAGGCACCCGGCCTCGATTATTATCGCCGGCATATCAGCACCCTTCAGGTTTGCAAGCGGGACGGCCCGCACGTTATGAACGGTCAGTTGTTCCTGGGTTTTTAAATTTTTCTTGAATTTTTCAGCCAAAACCCTGCTTTTTTCTGCATAGGCTTCCTGGAGGGTGGCCCAGTCCTTTCTGTCTGCAGCACCGGAATTTAAGAATGCACCTTCTTTGGTTTCCGAAACCTTCAGGTAATAAATAAAAATCCCGCCAGTCCCCAGGCGTATCCCACCGCATGAATGTATGCTTATCATGATATCTGCTTTTTCACTATTTGCCGCAGATGCCCGCTGGTCAAGCGCCAGGTGGTAGTCGTCACTTCGGGTTAGCACGACCTTGTATCTATTTTTTAAATTTTCCTCAAGCAGCCTTGCAACTGTGATTGTAAAATTTTTTTCCGCAAACCCTGTCTTGCCCTTAACTCCATGATCGAGCCCCCCGTGGCCCGGATCAATAACAATCTTGAGGAGATTCTCTGCCATTGCAGGTGTTTGTGCAATTCCAGCAACCATAAGCACGAGGCTGAAAATTATCACTGGGAGCTTTTTTAGAATAGAATTTTTTTTAATAAATTTTTTCATTTTTTTTGCTGTTGCTTTAACCTGATTTATTAGTCCAATTATCAATATGGGCATCAAATCGAGAGTCAATCGGATTATCAACCGATAATCAAGGGGTTGCCCTAATATTTTCTTATTTTTTTATATTCCAGTTTCCCTTGACAGCATTAAAGTTAGTTATTACATTTGAGAATGTGCAAATTTAATGCACCTGGCTATAAAGTCAAGTTTTATTTAGCGTTATGATGTAAACTCGCAATAAATATCATTTACTTATATACCAATTATGTGGCTTCGAGTCACTTAATTTCTAAAACCAAAACAATTATATCCTTGTGTTATTAACATTAATGGTTTTATACCTTAAATTAGAATAAATAGTCAACGTATCAAATTACCTTTTTGATTATTAAATTTGATGTGACTGTTTTTTGCGAGAGTGGCGAAATTGGTAGACGCGCTGGACTTAGGATCCAGTTCTGGCAACGGATTGGGAGTTCGAGTCTCCCCTCTCGCACCAAATATAAAAACTGCCACGGGCAGACCACTTATGTGTTTATTTGCTGCCCACAACAAAACATGAAAGAATTGTAAGTCATTATGGCTTCTTTCATACAAAACAAATCGTAATGATTGAAAATATTCGCGTTTAAGGCAACTAATTTGATGTGGCTATCCTGGCTGTCAACCTCCCACGATGCCCGATTTTGGAAAGGATTAACATGCAGTTAACAGTAGAAGATGTAAGTAGCGTAAAAAAAGTGTTGCAGGTGGAGATTTCAGAACAAGATGTAACAAAAGAAATTGACAATGCATACAAAGAGCTGAAAAAAGGTGCCAAACTAAAGGGCTTCAGACCTGGAAAGGCTCCAAGAAACGTACTTGAAAAATACTACAGCAAGGACGTACAGGCTAATGTCCTGTCTACGCTCATTCAGGATTCAATCGTGGAAGCTGTACAGGAATCTGGCTTGCAGATCATTGGCGAACCAAAGCTTGATCTCCCGGACTTCAAAGAAAACGAACCTTTAATCTACAAAGCTACAGTTGAAATCGCTCCGGAAATTGGCGATGTTGACTATAAGGGCATCAAGCTTAAAAAAACCATGTACAAGGTCAGGGACGAAGAAATTGACATGCAGCTAAAGCTCATGCAGGAAAAAATGGCCGATAAAAAGAAAATCGAAGAAGACAGACCAGCACAGGATGGCGATTTTCTCCAGATTGATTATGAAGGCCTTGTTGATGGTCAGCCCCTTGGTGAGGAAAAAACAAAGGATTTCGTACTCAAGCTTGGTGATGCCACTATTTCCGAGGACTTTGATAATCATCTAAAAGGCATGAAGGCTGGCGAAGAAAAAGAGTTTTCTGTCATGTTTACCAATGATGACCCAAATAAAGCCTTTGCAGGCCAGGTTATAGACTTTAAGCTGATACTCAATGAAATCAGGGAACAGATTCTACCGGAAATTAATGATGAACTGGCAAAAAATTTCAGCCAGTTTGAGACCCTTGAAGAACTAAAGACCGAAATAACCAAGAACCTTCAGGAAGGGTATGAAAAAAGGACTGAGCAGGAGCTTAACGAGCAGATGTTCAAGCACCTTTTGGGACAGGTAGAGTTTGAAGTTCCCGACACCCTGGTTGAAGTAGAGCTTGACGGTATTATCAAGGATGCAGAGCGCATGTTTGAACAATACAACATGTCCCTTGAGCAGATTGGTCAGACCAAGGAAGAACTCAGGGCAAACTATCGCGATACTGCTGTGATGCAGGTAAAAAGGTTTTTGGTGCTTGACCAGATAGTCAAACAGGAAAGCCTGGAAGCAGAGGAAGCAGAGCTTGACGATGCATTCGAACAAATGGCAAAACAGTTCGGCGCAACAAAAGAGCAGGTCAAAAAGATCTATGAAGCCAATGATAACCAGATCCAGATGATCAAACAGGGCATACTTGAAAAGAAAGCCATGAAGCTCATCGTCAGCAGCAGCGAGATTGAAGAGGTTGAGCCGGAACTTGAAGAAACCGCTGAAGAAACTGCTGAATAAATTTCAGCAGAAGAAACTGCCGAATATATTTCACAGGTTTTATCAGCTTACAGCC
>JAOZSB010000155.1:0-5293 GCA_029939895.1 Desulfobacterales bacterium | reverse complement strand
ATTTCAGCAGAAGAAACTGCCGAATATATTTCACAGGTTTTATCAGCTTACAGCCGATACCTATAGTATATTACAATAACATGCGCTTTTTGCGTATTTAAATTGTTTTTTTTGTAAAAATAATATATACTAAACAGTCAATTGAACAAAATGCCACAGGCAGATTTTTTATGTGTTATTTTTCTGCCCACAACGAAATATGAAAGAATTGTAAACGGTTAAGCCTTCTTTCATACATATTTACAGGAGATTTTTACATTGCCTTTAATACCAATGGTCGTGGAGCAAAGCAGCAGAGGCGAGAGGTCCTATGATATTTATTCAAGGCTTCTCAAGGACAGGATTATTTTTCTTGGAACCGCAGTTAACGATGATGTAGCCAACCTGTTAATCGCCCAGCTTTTGTTTTTGGAGTCTGAAGACCCGGACAAGGAAATCAACTTTTATATCAATTCACCAGGTGGTGTTGTTACAGCAGGGCTTGCAATTTATGATACAATGCAGTATATAAAGCCAGACATCACAACAGTTTGTATAGGTCAGGCTGCCAGCATGGGGGCCGTACTCCTGGCTGCGGGAACAGCAGGAAAAAGATACTCCCTCCCCAGCTCCAGAGTGCTGATTCATCAGCCAATGGGCGGCGCACAGGGACAGGCTGTTGATATTGCAATCCAGGCAAAAGAGATTCTCCGCATGAGGGAACGCCTTAATGAGATTCTTTCAATCCATACTGGAAAAGGCCTGGAACAGGTTCAAGAGGATACAGACAGAGATTTTTTCATGTCTGCTGAAGAAGCAAAGAAATACGGAATTATTGACCATGTTATTCTAAACAGGACTGATCTGGACAATATAGCAGAAGCACCAAAATAGTACAGCGCATAAAACCGCTGGCCCAAGAAATAAATATACGGAGGCACCAATGGCAAAGAAAAGAGATGTGACAGATAATCTATTCTGTTCTTTCTGCGGGAAACACCAGAAGGACGTGAAAAAACTGATAGCCGGCCCGGCAGTCTATATCTGCAACGAATGCATCCAGCTTTGCAGCGAAATCATCGAAGAAGAAGCCATTAAAAAGGCTGATCTCACTAATGATCTTCTTATTCCCAAGCAGATCAATAAAAATCTTGATGAATATATAATCATGCAGAGTCATGCAAAAAAGATTCTGTCGGTTGCTGTTCACAACCATTATAAGCGTCTTACCTCCGAAGTTGACACAGACGGTGTTGAGCTGCAGAAAAGCAACATCCTGTTAATTGGCCCGACTGGTAGCGGAAAAACGTTGCTGGCCCAGACTCTTGCAAGGTTTTTAAACGTACCCTTCACCATCGCAGATGCCACCACTCTTACAGAGGCTGGCTATGTTGGCGAAGATGTTGAAAACATAATTCTGTCCCTTCTGCAAAATGCGGATTACGATGTAGAGCGCGCCCAGCGAGGGATAGTTTATATTGATGAGATTGATAAGATTGCACGAAAATCGGAAAACCCATCTATAACCAGAGACGTTTCTGGCGAAGGGGTTCAGCAGGCTCTGCTTAAAATCATAGAAGGCACAACCGCAAGCGTACCTCCAAAGGGCGGCAGAAAGCATCCTCAGCAGGATTTTGTCAAGGTAGACACATCCAACATCCTTTTCATCTGTGGCGGTACTTTCAGTATGCTTGATTCAATAATCCAGCGCCGGCTTGGTTCCAAGCTCATAGGATTTGGTGCGGATATTATCAAGCAGGAAGAAAAGAAGTTAGGCGAAATTCTCAAGCTGGTTCAGCCTGAAGATCTTCTCAAGTTCGGCCTTATCCCAGAATTTGTGGGCAGGCTTCCGGTAATTGCTACCCTGGAAGAGCTTGATGAAGACGCTCTGGTAAGAATTTTACAGGAGCCCCAAAATGCCCTTATCAAGCAGTACAAGAAACTGTTTGAGATGGAGAACGTCAATTTAAGATTTACCGACAGTGCCATTGCAGAAATTGCAAAGGAAGCTGTAACCCGTAAATCAGGCGCAAGAGGACTTCGTGCTATTCTGGAAACAAGCATGCTCGATATTATGTATGAGCTGCCCTCTTCTGAAAACGTTAAGGAATGCGTTATTGGCGAGGAAGTTATTAAGAATAATGAAGAGCCAATCCTCCTGTATGAACAGCCCAGAAAGCAGGCATAAAAGGCGTGCAAACGCTATTTGTTCTTGAAGCTGACATCGATTGTTACGCAGGTTTGAATTTTTAAAAAAATGTGTAATCCAGTAATGCTTTAAGCAAAAATCCAGGTTTTAGTTCAAACACTAAATTCGAGGAATATTCCAATGATTAATTTCCCGAAATTTTTCAATAAAGAAGATGCGCCGGAGGCTAAAATGATACTACCGCTTCTGCCCCTTAGAGATATAGTTGTATTCCCCTACATGGTTGCACCGCTGTTTGTGGGCAGGCCCAAGTCGGTCAATGCTTTGTCCGATGCAATGGGCAAAGACAAAACAGTTTTTCTTGCGACCCAGCGAAAAGCCGGAATCGACAACCCCAGGTCAAAGGACATAAGCCTGGTCGGTACAATTGGTACGGTTCTACAGCTTTTAAAACTACCTGACGGCTCGGTTAAAGCTCTTGTTGAGGGCAAACAGCGTGGCAGGATTGTTGAATTTATACCCAATGATGAATTCTTCCAGGTTGAGGCGAACCCTCTTGAAGTATACGAGGCTGCAACTCCAAAGGATGAGGCGGTCATGCGCGCCATCCTGGAGGCCTTTGAGGAATACTCAAAAATCAACAAAACCATCTCCGAAGACCTTGTTGGAAACGTGTCTTCCATTACAAATCCATCGCAATTCAGCGACACAGTTGCATCACATTTTTCCTTTAAGCTACAGGATAAACAGCAACTGCTTGAGGCTATAAAGCCCATTGACCGGCTCAGCATACTGCTCCAGTTTATAAAAACTGAAATTGAAATTTATAAAACCGAGCAGAACATCAAGGGCAGGGTCAAGGAACAGATGGAAAAGACCCAGAAAAATTATTACCTCAATGAGCAGATGCGGGCCATCAAAAAAGAGATGGGCGCAGAAGAAGAAGGCGCTGACGAAACAAAGGAACTTGAAAAACGCCTGAAACGCAAAAGGATGTCCAAGGAGGCCAAGTCCAAGGCCAAGGCAGAGCTGAAAAAGCTGAAGCTCATGACACCCATGTCAGCCGAGGCTACGGTTGTCCGGGGTTATGTTGAATGGCTCATATCCCTGCCCTGGTATGCCAAAAGCAAGCTCAAGCATGATATTGCAAAGGCTGAAGCAATTTTGGACGAAGACCACTACGGCCTGGAAAAACCAAAGGAGCGCATCCTTGAATACCTTGCGGTTCAAAGCCTTGTAAAGAAGGTGCGCGGGCCCATACTCTGCCTTGTCGGGCCTCCGGGCGTTGGCAAGACCTCCCTTGCAAAATCCGTGGGAAGGGCAACCGGCAGAAAATTTGTGCGGCTGTCACTTGGCGGTGTACGGGATGAAGCAGAAATCCGCGGACACAGACGAACCTATATTGGCTCCATGCCCGGCAAGGTGATACAGTCCCTGAAAAAATCCGGCATGAACAACCCTGTATTCTGTCTTGACGAAGTTGACAAGATGAGCATGGACTTTCGGGGCGACCCATCGGCTGCCCTGCTCGAAGTCCTTGACCCGGAACAGAACTACGCCTTTAACGATCATTATCTGGACATTGATTACGATCTTTCGGAAATACTTTTTATTACCACGGCAAACACCCTGCCCGACATCCCCCTGCCCTTGCAGGACAGGATGGAAATAATTCAGCTCCCCGGCTACACAGAGCATGAAAAGAAAAGCATAGCTGTTCAGTTCCTGGTGCCAAAGCAGATAAAAACAAACGGGCTTTCCGATGAATTTGTAAAATTCGAAAAGGAAGCCATCCAGGCACTTATCCGGGAATACACCCGTGAAGCCGGCGTTAGAAGCCTGGAACGGGAAATCTCTGCAATCTGCCGAAAAATCGCCAGAGAATACCTCCTCGCCAGAAGCAAGGAGCAGGACTCCGATGAAAATACAGATGCAAAAGATAACACTGAAAAGGAATTCTCCTACACAGTCACTGTCGAAGATATCCAGAAGTACCTCGGCCCTGCAAAATTCCGCTTTGGACAGATAGAAGAGGATGATAAAATTGGGCTTGTAACAGGACTCGCATGGACACAGGTTGGCGGCGAACTACTTAACATCGAAACCCTCACCATGCCAGGCAAAGGCAAGCTCCTTGTGACCGGCAAACTGGGCGACGTGATGAAGGAATCCGCACAGGCAGCAGTCAGCTACGTCCGCAACCGTGCTGTCAGACTTAGTATTGTTGACGACTTCTACGAAAAATTCGACACCCACATACACGTGCCAGAAGGCGCAATCCCAAAGGACGGCCCTTCTGCCGGAATAGCCATCTGCACATCCCTGGTTTCAGCCTACACACAACGACCCGTGTACAGACACGTTGCAATGACAGGCGAAATCACACTCCGGGGCAGAGTACTCCCAATCGGCGGACTGAAAGAAAAAATACTCGCCGCTCACCGGGGACTTATCACAAAAGTACTCATCCCAAAGGATAATGAAAAAGACCTGAAGGACATCCCGGAAAGCGTAACCGCCGAAATCGAAATCGTACCAGTCGAACACATGGACGAAGTCCTTACCCACGCACTCGTCCACGACGAAAACGAAGAAATCTTCAACAACGACATCCCAATCGGCATAATAAACGGCAATGCCGACGACGGAGCCGTGCAGAATCTGCATTAAATATAAAGATTTGGGTTTAAAAAAGCATGGGGGAAACTTTTGTGAACAAAAGTTTCCCCCAAACCCCCTTCAAAAAACTTTAGATTAAGTATCTCCGACTTTTCCCCTGTAAGTATTTTTTGAGAAAGAGTCAATCCACGACTCATTTTTTGGTCATGACTCAAAATATGGCGTTTGCTCAAAGGGACGAAAATTATAAATGCTATTCTCCCGCCGTTTCTGTTTCATTGTCTGAAAGTCGTTCGAGTGCCTTATCAATTTGCTCCTCAATTATCGTACCTATGATATAGCCACTCATTTTACCCTTAAGTTTACCGCGTTGTTCTTCTTCAAGCAATTTCTTTACTGATATAAGCCACTCTCGCTCGCCTTTTAGTTTTTTAAGGACACCAATATGATTATTATATCGCCCATTGATTGTTTTCCCCAAAATTTCAATTTCTTAGTTTCGATAACCTAAAAATGACCCACTTGGGGTCAAAACGATAACGTAAA
>JAOZSB010000154.1 GCA_029939895.1 Desulfobacterales bacterium | reverse complement strand
CTTTTGCATAAATCCAGAAATTCTGTTTCAAGCATTCGCCTGTCTGTAAAGTCCAGCAAACAAATTCCATCTGTGGTAGCACAGGCAAACATAGGGCCGAGCCTGGTTGTAAAGCGGATGATATTTACAATAGCTTGGGTTTTTGTGTCCTTTGGAGGAGTGCCAAAAATATTTTTCCAGCCGTCATTGAACCCGCTAAGAGAATCATACCCTATTCCAAAGGCAGTATTGGTAACAGAATTACCACCTTTTATCAGGTTGTAGGCGTTGTTAATTCTAAGCATTCTTTGATATGAATGAAATGTAATATTATGATTAGTTTTAAACCAGCGTCTAATTTTATTTGGTTCAATACCACGCTGCCTCAAGTCGTAGTCTTTGATTTTTAGGGCAGGATTTTTTTGAAGCTCAGTGATAATATCTTTTATATAATCAGGGGCCTCACCACTTAGATCCATTGGCTTACAAATTTTGCAGGGCCGGAATCCGTTTTTAATCGCAAGGGATGGGGTATCATAAAACAGTACATTTTCCGCCTTTGGTTTTTTTGCCCGACAGGTTGGTTTGCAAAACACTCCTGTGGTTATTACCGCTGTTACAAAAACTCCATCATACAAAGAGTCTCTTTTTATGGCATTGTATTTTTCTTTAAAAGTCAGTTTTTTTTTCATTTTATTTTCTGGTTTTGCACCTTGCTCCAAAGGATGGTTTATATTCTTTCCTTTAAGGATGACATTTTTAACTTTAATGTTCATGCATTCTTTACAATACCTTTTATTTTATTAAATAATTTTTCAAAAGATATTTTTTATCCACCCTCGTAACCAGGGGGTACTGCGATTGCCATGCTTGATGTTTCAACAGTTTTAAATCATGATTTTTTAATGTCATTCCCTGCTTATAATAGGAACCCTAACAATGTAATGCGGTTATACGAAAAGCCCGGGTTAAATCCGAAGTAAAAAAAATGTAACAAGAATCTTACTGAGATGAAAGCTGTAAAAACTGTGATGAAAGCCATAAAATAAGATATGCCAGCATCCTTATAGCCCTGAAGGGGCGGCATATACCAGCCCAGGGCGCAAGCCCTGGGTAGATTTCCGGCCCATGTGGCCTTAGCCCAGTAAGGGCGAAATATAAATTTAATGGCCGATCATTATAAAAAACCACATGGCCTTTGTGGATAACCGCACAATGTAATAATCTACATTGTTTTAAAAATCAGGGCTACCGAAAACTTAACAAGTTCTTTTTTTAGTTTTCAAAAAAAGGCTCAAGGTGCGGGATACGCCAGGCAGGCGTGTTCGTAAAATGGCTGAATCCGGCAGGAGACATCTTTTTTTGTCAGCTTTGCAGTGACAGGCAGTGGCAGTAAAAAGACAGGCAGTGGCAGTAAAATGAACAGATATGGTGGAAAAATGATCAGGCATGGTGGAAAAATGATCAGGTATGGCGTTAAAACGATCGGGCATTGCGGAAAACCTGGCGCAGTGAGTTTTTGCATAATTTTGGAAAAGCAGGAAAAGGTGAAAAATTTCAGGGTCACCATTGAATTTTACCAAGTTTTATGTTATCAAAAACACATAGTAATAAATATTTGGATCAAAGGTTTGTTTTGACAGGAGTCTTAGCTTAAACTATTTGCTTATGGTAAACGAGATAGAAACACACAGGTCAAAAATTCTCTGCATTGATGATGATTCCGGTTTTGTTATGATTTGCAGACAGTTTTTTGATGCTGATTATGACTTGAAGGTTTCCGTGACTGCGGAGTCCGGGTTTGAGGCTGCAAAGGACTTTCTGCCCGATGTTATTATATGCGATGACAGGCTGCCGGAGTGGAGCGGGAGCGAGATTTGTACAAAAATAAAAGAAAGCCCTGCCCTTTCTTCGGTCAAGTTTCTTTTGGCATATGAAGAAAAAAAAGAGAAAAAAGGCAGGTGGGGCAAGAAGGATGAGGATTCCCAAAAAGAGATTGACCTTGACGAGGTAGAAGCAGCAGCAAGGGCCGGGGTAGATGATTACTTTATAAAGCCTGCTATCGGTGTTGAGCTTGTTGCAAAAATAAAATCTCTTATAAAAATAAAGTTTCTTGAGGACAGTCTGGCTAATACCAGTGCCAGCCTTGCTTCAACGGAAATTAAGCTCGAAGAAAGCAGGAAAAATCAGGGCAATCAGAGCCAGGCAATTGATAACGACAGGGAAATGTTACAGAATTCATTAAAGCAAATTTCCCTGATGGCCGAAGAAAGAGAGAGGACAAATAATAAACTTGAACATCTGAACAGGAAACTGAGCGGGTTTGTAGACAGTCTTATTCCTCTGCTTTCACGATTCATAGAGGCTAAGAGGCAATATCACAGGGGCCACTCGAAAAACGTGGCAAAGATTGCTACCAGCATTGCACAGGATCTGGGCCTGGATAGCGAAGAAGTAAGGTGCATAGAGATAGCATCGCTTTTGCACGAGCTGGGAAAAGTTACAATTCCCGATGTCCTGGCGGAGAAAAGCCCGGAGGATTATACAAAAACAGAAAAAGACCTGCTGGTGCAGCACCCTGTAAAAGGGGCGGCCATGCTGGAAGAATTCAGCGAGTTTAGAAAGATTGGAGAAATAATAAGATCCTTTCACGAGTACTACAATGGTGAAGGGTATCCAGACGGACTTAAGGGTGAGAGAATACCAATTGGAGCACGAATTATTTCTCTTGCTAATATTTACGATAACCTTGTTTACAGGAAAAAAGGCGGGAGCATACAGGATGCATTAAAGGCGATAGAAGAAGAACGGGGCGGGAGGTACGACCCCAGGCTGGTCTTCAATCTGGTTGCCTATGCCAACGACAACCCTGTATCAGAAGCAGACAGGGCAACCCAAATGAGGGTTTATGAGCTTGAGCCGGGAATGGTTCTGGCTTACAGCCTGAGCACAAAGGGCGGAACCAAACTGCTGCCTGTGAATACAGTATTGACAAAGATCAATATAAAACAGATAGTTCAGTATAGTAAGAGAGATCCCATAGAAGAAACTATTTTTATTAAGGAATAGGGTTAACCATGGATATAGCAACGATTGTAGGTATCATTTCAGGAATTGGTCTAATTGTTTCCGCGATTCTAATTGGAAGCTCTATAACGCTGTTTATTGATATTCCATCTCTTCTCATTGTTCTTGGTGGAACAGCAGCAGCAATCCTTATTGCTTATCCCCTTAACCAGGTGCTTGGTGTTATGGGTTTTGCAATGAAAGTTTTTATGTTCAAGCTTCCAAAGCAGGACGAGCTGATAGCACAACTGGTTGACATTTCCAACAAGGCAAGAAAAGGCGGCCTGCTCTCCATAGAAGGAGACATTGCTTCCATCACGGACCCCTTCCTTTCCAAGGCTCTCCAGATGACCGTTGATGGTGTCGGTACAGGGGTAATTGCCAGTATCATGCAAAAACAGATCATGCTGTCAAGGGAACAGCATAAAATCGGATCAGATCTCTTCAGCTCCATGGGTTCGTACTGCCCGGCCTTTGGCATGATTGGAACCCTGATCGGTCTTGTGCAGATGATGGCGGCCCTGGACGATCCCTCTACCATTGGACCCAAGATGTCCGTTGCACTTATCACAACATTTTATGGGTCTTTGTTTGCAAACCTTTTTTATATACCCATGAGCGATAAGCTTAAAAAACGAAGCGGTGAAGAAACTCAAAATATGACACTCCTCTATGAAGGTGTTATATCTATTCGTGAAGGCGAGCACCCAAGGCTGATGGAAGACAAGCTTAATGTTTATTTAACAGCAAGCGGAAAAGCACCAGCACCTGAGAAGTAACAGGGCCGGACACAACAGTGCCTTTTTAAAAAAGATAAGGGTAATATAATGGCTGACGAAGAAGAAATTTCCGAACCCGAAGAGGCAGAAGAAGATCCGCCGCCAGAGGGGGCCCCTGCGTGGATGGCTACGTATGGGGATATGGTTACCCTCCTCTTTGCCTTCTTTGTGCTTCTTTTTGCAATGGGTTCCCCGGAAAAAGCAAAATTTCTTGAAGTACAGCAATCCCTGACAACCGCCTTTGGAACCCTGGGCCTGATAGACGCAGGAACTCCAACAGAAGAAGACGAAAATGACCCTCCGCCTGATGTAGAACAGAAAAAAATGACGAGTATCGTCAAAAAGCAAATGGAGGAAATTGAACAGGATGTCAAGGATCTGATTACTTATAATAACCTTCAGGGCAAGGTAAAGGTTGCTACAAACGAGTCCGGGGTTACAATTTCAATTTCCGATGTGCTGCTGTTTTCGGCTGGCCAGGCCAGGCTTTCACGACAGGGTGCAAAAAATCTTAAAAAACTGGCAACAATGCTGTCCCGGTTCAGCTACCCGCTTATGGTGACCGGGCATACAGATAACAGACCCATTAGAACCGCACAGTTTCCTTCCAACTGGGAGCTTTCTGGTTTAAGGGCCTGTGAGGTTGTCAGAAAATTGATAGATTACGGGGTTGATCCTAAATACCTCGCCCCGGTGGGATATGCCCAGTATAAACAGATTGCTCCAAATACTTCTGCCCGCGGCAGGGCGCAGAACAGGCGGGTGGAAATAACATTTGAAAAACAAAAAATTATTGAATCAAGATTTCAATAACAGGTTTAATAACTGCCTGATCAGCAGGCAGGAGAACACATGGGATACAGGCAATGGCTGAAGAAAACGAAGAAGTATCAGCAGTAAGCGAACCAGAAGAGCCAGAAGAAGAACCACCCCCGGAAGGTGCCCCTGCGTGGATGGCAACATATGGGGATATGGTTACACTTCTTTTTGCTTTTTTTGTGCTTCTTTTTGCCATGGGCTCTCCAGACAAAATCAAGTTTGACGAGCTTATGGACTCTCTCAAGGATGCCATGGGCGTGACAGTAATTCCATTAAGCGGAATGGTGGAAAGTGACAAAGAAGTAATTAAGGAAAAATCTGCACGCCTGCTCTCCAATGTAGTTAAAAAACAAACCAATGAAATTGAAAGCGAATTTAAGGATCTGGTCACCTTCAGCAAGCTCAAGGACAAGGTTAAGGTGACGCAAAACAAATCCGGGGTTACAATTGCAATTTCCGATGTGCTGCTGTTTTCAGCAGGTGAAGCAAAGATGCAAAGAAAGGGGCTTAAGGTTCTACGTGATGTGGCAAAGGTTTTAAAAAAATTCAAATATCCGATTCTGATCATAGGCCACACAGACAACACCCCGATTCGTACCAGGAAGTATCCCTCCAACTGGGAGCTTTCCATGGTCAGGGCATGTGAAATAACAAGGTTTCTCCACAAACAGAGAATCCGCCCGGAACTTACACAGGCCGTTGGCTATGCAGAATTTCAACCAATCGCCTCGAACTCCACCCCCAGGGGAAGAGCGCAGAACAGACGTGTTGAAATAAAATATGAACGTCAGAAAATCGCAGAAGCCATGGCTAGACAATAACCTGCCTAAACAACCACAACCATAAGCATTGCAAAAAAATATAAGCATCAACGTACAAAAGAGTACGTCTGCGGTTATATTGTTTTTTGCGCCTTGAAATAGTCAAAAAATGACATCATCAATTAAGCCCCGCAGGGGTGGCATATACCAGCCCAGGCTGTAAGGCCTGGGAAAGATACCTCACCCCAACACCCCAGCCCTCACAGCCTGGGCTGGATTCTTGATGCGCAGGGGTTGTGGTTTGAATTGTCAAAAATTAACAACCCTGTTATCCCTGATGCGCCATTCCAATCAGGTCTTCAACGCTGCCAAGTTTTTTTGCTTTCAGGTGTTCTGCTATTCCCGCATATATGTTTTTGAAAACATCTGGATTACCAAAGGATGCAGTTCCAACACCAACCGCAGATGCTCCGGCCATTAAATATTCAAGGGCATCGGCACTGTTTGAGATCCCCCCTATTCCTATTATCGGAACCTCTCTGCTTTTACATGCTTCAATCGCCTTAAAGCATTCATATACCATAAGCAGGCCAATGGGCTTGATTGCCGGGCCCGAAAGCCCGCCCATCGTATTTCCAAGGAGGGGTTTGCCTGTGTTAATATCTATTGCCATGCCCCGAAGGGTGTTAATCATTGAAAGCGCGTCGGTTCCACCCTCAATTGCAGCACGGGCCGGAAGGGTTATGTCGGTTATATTTGGGGTCATTTTTGTAATAACCAGGATTCGACTGTCTATGCTTTTTTTCACTATGCTTACAATTTGCTCAACCGCTGCCGGCTCGGTACCAAAGGCTAAACCGCCCTTTTTTAAATTCGGACACGATACATTAACTTCAACAGCCGTGATGGTTTGATTTTCATCATTATCGCTTATGTATGCTGCAAGTTCGCCAAACTGTTCCGGGTTGTCAGCAGAAATATTTACAATGACCGGCAAATTAAAACTGGCAAGCTGCTTTAATTCATCTTCTACAAAATATTTTGCACCCTTGTTTTGCAGCCCTATGGAATTAAGGATTCCAGCGTGTGTTTCAACAATTCTCACCTCTGGGTTGCCCTCTTTTACATTCAGGGTTATGCCCTTTGTGACAAAAGCACCAAGGGAATCCTTGATGGACTGCGCATCTGCATACTGATCAAACTCTGTTACGTGTCCAGATGTTCCAGATGCTGTTAAAATGGGACTTTTCAAGTCCATGCTTTTAAATTTTACCTGTAATGATGTCATTAGTTATTCCAATCAATATCTTGTGAGTCAAAAAAAGGACCTTCTGTACAAACGCATGAATACTGGGTCGAGCCATTCTTTTTTGTGCGGCAGACGCAGGACATGCACACGCCGATTCCACAGCCCATCCTTTTTTCCAATAAAACTTTCATTTTAATATTACTGTGTTTTGAAACAATTTTGTTAAGAGCAGCAAGCATCGGCTCTGGCCCGCATGAGATTATGAGTATTTCTTCGCTGGTTGAAAACTGCTTAAGATAAGACTCATACTGCGCCGTAACCACGCCTGTTGAGTAATTGCCTGCTGAAATTTTACTGCTCAGGGCGGTGTCTGATTTCATGTCGCAGGACAGAAAAATTTCATGGGGCGTTAAACCGATTTTCGCCATTTCTTCAATATGTATAAACTCGTTTTCCAGGGCATCGCATGTGGAATCGGGCTGTGTTGAGCTGTCGAGCAGCGTATCAATGCAGTCAATGCCAATAAAAGCCTTGAGCCTGCAAGAGTAGTACTTCAGGGCCTGTCCAAAAAAAACAAGCGGGGCCATGCCCACGCCCCCGCCTATGAGGTGTACCTCTTTGACCCTGTCAAGCCCCAGGCTGCCCAGGTTCGGGGCTTTGCCCAAAGGCCCAAGCACCTTGATCTGATCGTTTACTTTTAATTTTGTTAATGCGTTGGTTCCAGTTCCATCGGGGATGACCTTGTACAGGAGTTCAAACCTGTCGGGCCGGACAATGTGGGTTATGGAAGCCAGGGTTTTTGGCAGGTTAATGCTTTTCAGGTAACCAAGCTCAAAATGCTCATAAAAGGCGCGGTGTATCCCAAAGGGCCTTTTTAAATAGGGGGTTTTGAACTCAAGCTTTTTGATGTCCTTTTGTGAAATGGAAGTTGAAAGTCGTGGCTGATTTGCTTCTATTTTATTCCTTTCATCCTCATTTACAGTATCGATCATCACAAACTGCCCTGGAACAATGTCTCCAAGCAGGGGGGCATTCAGGATCATCCTGTAATGCTTTGACGGGCTTTTTACACCAACCTCCTGGTTGCTCAAAATTTCTGCGCTGAAATGATGAATGGGCGGCTTTTCCGGTTCTTTAGAAGATGCTTCCTGTGGAGTCAGGCTGTATTTGCTGCCGGCAATTTGAGCGACCTTATTTTCAAGCTCTTTAAAGTCCACAAAAAAGCCCCGCTGCCAGAAATCGGCCCAATCAGGCTCCCTGCAAGCGTTCAGGGTGGCTTTATCTGGAACTATCATGCAGCAGATTTTTTTAAATTCCTGGTCATCAAGTTTTGATATTTGGCTGGAAATTGTTTTGTACTCTGCTTCTTTATCAGCCTCAAAAAAATAAAAATATACTTCAGAACCCTTTGCGTTTCGGGCTGCAAAGTCTGCATCAAAATCACAATCGGTTTTAAGGGCAAGGGGAAAAGACAGGTTGAATTCGCTGTTAAGCTTCTGGACATCTGCCTCTTGAAACTTAGACGGGTTTACAGAAAATATTTCATAGATGTCATTTTCAATGGAACCATCAGTGCTGCCGGAAAGCAGAACTTCCTGAATATATGTTAAACATAATTGATGGTATTGGGTTTGATTTTTCAATATATGCCTCTGGGTTTTAAAAATTTGGGTGTTTAAAAAAAATAGAACCTGGATAATAAATAGTACACTTTTTCTTTCATTGCAAAAAATAAATGCGGTTATCCATAAATGCCGGGTGTTTTTTTTATAATGATCGGGCCATTAGATTTATATTTCGCCCTTGCAGGGCTAAATCCACAGGGGATGCCTATCCCAGGGCTTGCGCCCTGGGCTGGTATATTTCGCCCTTGCAGGGCTGAATCCGCAGGGTGCGGCTATGTTAGGATGCCCACCAGTGCGCCGGTCAGGCAGGTTGCGAGTGTGCCGGCAATGATGGCCCGGAATCCCAGGCTTACGATTTCGTCACGCCTTTCCGGGGCCATTGTTCCCAGACCGCCAATCATTATGCCGAGGCTGCCGGGGTTGGCAAATCCGCACATTGCATATGTCATTATAAGTTTGCTTTTTTCGCTGATTGCACCTGGAGAAAGTTTTGCCAGTTCCAGATAGGCCACAAACTCGTTCAATATGGACTTTGTACCCAAAAGCCCGCCTGCAACCACTGCCTCGCTGGCTGGTATTCCCATCAGCCACACAATCGGGGCCATCATCACGCCTAGTATTCTTTGCAGTGTAATTTCGCTTCCGCCTATTGCAGGAAAAACTCCAAGACAAAGATTAGCAAGATGAACAAGGCCGACAAAGACGATGAGCATTGCAATTACGTTGAGGAAGAGATGCAGCCCCTGCCCTGTTCCCTTTGTGATTGCGTCCATAGAGCTTGATAAAGGCTCCGGGGAGCTGAGTTCTGCCTGGGTGACAGGTTTGGTTTCCGGAACCATGATTTTTGCAATCATGATTGCGGCTGGTGCGCTTATTATGGATGCAGTGAGTATGTGCCCAAGCACATTGGGGATCGTGTTGCTCAGGATGCTTGCATACAGAATCATGACAGACCCTGCAATCGTTGCCATGCCGGTGGCCATGAGTGTGAACAGTTCGCTCCTTGTAATGTTTTTCATGTACGGGCGAATAAACAAGGGAGCCTCGACCATTCCCACAAATATGTTTGCAGAAACTCCAAGCCCTTCTGCACCGCCAATGCCCATGGTTCTTTGCAGGGCAAAAGAAAAACCCTTTACAACAAGGGGAAGTATTTTCCAGTAAAAAAGAAGTGATGAAATCGCACTAATGAAGATAATCAAGGGCAGGCCCCGAAAGGCGAAGATGTAGGCTGCGCCTGGAAATTTTTCATCAAAGGGCAGGTCTCCGCCACCCAGGTATCCGAAAACCATAGAGGTTCCGGCCCTTGTGGATTCCTCAAGGGAGAGTACCAGCGAATTAAGGCCGATAAAAAAATCTTTAAAAACAGGAAGTTTAAGCATAACAACAGCAAGGGTAAGCTGAATTAGAATCCCGGTCAGGATTATTTTTTTGGATACATTTTTTTTGTCTTCGCTTAAAAGGAACGCAATTCCTATGAATATGAAGAAGCCGGCCACGCCTTGCACTACCATAATAGAATCTCCCTAAGTTTTTGGTGCATCAGATTGAATAAACCAGTTTTCAGGTGAACTGAATATTTATGAAATTTTATATAATTAATTTAGTCCTTAAAAGCAATTTTAAAATTTTGGTGGATTTATTATTTAAAATGTTATTCGAGTTGATATTATGTTTGCTTAGCAGTTTATTA
>JAOZSB010000512.1 GCA_029939895.1 Desulfobacterales bacterium | reverse complement strand
GCTATGTATTGCTTGTCTTTCATTTGTAATCCTTTGTTAATATAATATGATATGTTAATATAAAGTTGTTCTGAATTTAAATTTTAACTCCATCAAAAAGCGGAACCAGTCGCATGAGCAGCCGATAGGCACTGTTGATTTTCATGAAATCTTCCCTTGATCCATTGTCAGTGTCTGGATGATGAAGTTTTGCAAGCTGTTTAAATTTTCGTTTAATAAGCCCAGTGTCTGATGTTTCAGGCAGGTCAAGTACCTTGAAACTGTTTTTGTAATCCTCGTAATTGCTCATTAACTCCCATGTACCACTAATAAAGGCTTCGGCTGTGGAATCGTCGAGCTTTGAGAAATTGGAAATATCTAAGTAAAAAAATTTGATAGAAAGTTCTTCAAGGCTTGATTCACCCTTGAGCTTCCTGTGAAATTCGCAGTATGGCGCACTGTTTTCTGTCTGCTGGCAGCAAAATTTCAGGAGATTGTCTTCAAAATGCCGACACAATCCATTGTCTGGAATATCCTTGATAATGGTTGATGAAAAATGGACATGGAGATACCTGCCGTTTTCAAAAAACATGTCCTGAAGCTTATAAAGAGCATGGAAAAGAATAAAATGCGCCTGATACAGTTCCAAGGCAGATGTATCGAATATCTGCATTCCTGGAAAAGCAAATTTCAGCAGCTCACTTTCCTTAAATGGTGTGCTGCGAGACAATAGCAGATCAGAAAGCCCATCAATATCAATTGTGTCAAGTCTTGACTGAAAGTCATCCATGGGTGCAGTCCAAGAAAAAAATCAGGCTCCTGAGTTTGCTTGTGAAATCTGGCCGTTGAGTGTCCAATAGTCGTAAATCACACCAACACCGAACAGACCGCCGGAAACAAGGTAAATAAGACCGGTCAGCCATTTGCCCATGTAAAATCTGTGAACCCCGAAAAAACCAAGAAAAGTTAAAAGGAGCCAGCATGCAGTAAAATCTATCGGGCCGGCGGTGTATTTGAAATCTGCATCACGTTCCATGGATGGAATAAGAAAGAGGTCTATGATCCATCCAATAAATAAGAGGCCAAAGGTAAAAAACCATATTGTGCCGGTAACAGGCTTTCCATAATAAAATCTGTGAGAGCCTGTAAAGCCAAATATCCAGATAATATAACCAATTGCCGTGCTGTGGGTGCTTTCTCCGTTTGCCATGAGGGTTCTCCTTGTTGGGTATTTTCATTTACTATTTATATGAAAGAAACTTTAAATACTTACGATTTTATCATATTTCGTTATGGGTAGTAAATAAACTCATAAACTGGTCTGTAATGGCAGTTTATATGAAAAAAACGTGGCTGTTGTCAATTGAGCAATATCTTTATTGTAAACAAATTATATTGAGTATCTATTTTTCACATATTTGAGCAGTATAATCAATTAAATATTTTCATATCAGCAATAAAGTGAATTTTATTTGCAGATATTGAGAATCGGTTAAGCAAATCAGGTATAAGGAATTTTTATATTGCATCGAGTTCAAGAAGGTTTTATATAATAAAACAAACTTGGTAAAAATGATAATTTTTTATTAAAAAAAATGAAAGCAGGGGGCTTACAAATGCGAGGTCTAATCATCTGTTATTCCACCACTGGCAACACTCGGCTTGTGGCCAATACTATGGCAGCCTCCATGACAGAGGGCGGTATAGAAACAATCGTAAGGGACCCTGTTGCAGAGCCAAAATTTAATGATATGAAAAAGTTCGACATCATAGGTTTTGGTGCTCCAACAATGGCCTGGAAGCCTGCCATGGGCTTTAATGAATGCATGGGGCTGGTTCCTTCGTCCAAAAAGCCTAAGCCCTGCTTTGTTTTTTGCACACACGGAGGACAGCCGGTAAATACACTTAGAATCATGGCAGGGATGGCTGCTCAGAAAAATTATTCTGCAATTGGCGGCCTGGAGGTTCTGTCCGAGACCAACTGGCCCTTGTCCAGGCAGTTTGGTCCCAGCGGAATAGGCCCTTCTGCGGGTAGACCCAATGCCCATGACATTGAAAATGTCAAATCCTTTTCAGGTGGTATTGTTAATCGACTCCAGACCAGTGATTTATCGCCAGTCAAGTTTTCCATGCGCCTTGATCCTCTGCATATTGTAGGGCAGGTTGCAAAACCCAAGTATCTTCGACAGGCCATGAGTCGAAAAAAAGTAAACCGTAAAAAATGCGTGCAATGTGCCAAGTGCGCTCAAACATGTGTTATGCGGGCAATTTCCCTTCAACCTTTTCCAGTTTTTTCCAAACGATGCGTTGGCTGCTGGGCCTGCTATAATGTATGCCCTGCTGGTGCAATACAAACTCTGCTCACTATGAACAGAGGAGTTTATCGTGGCCCCGCTGCATAATTTGCAGCTTGTATAACCAAGAAATTATTACAACTAAATGGCATGGACTGGCTCCAGTTTTGTGCAATGCTGGCGGTCTTTTTTTCACCTTGTAATATAAGAAAAATATTGACTTGAAATAAACTCTTGTGTAATGGTTCGTATACGAAATATTTTATTTTGAGTTTTTTATGAACACCTACTCAAGCGACCTGCACATTTATAATAAAGGAACAGTAGTGTCCCGTTAAAAATCGAATAATTTCAATTGGATTTGGGCACTAGT
>JAOZSB010000511.1 GCA_029939895.1 Desulfobacterales bacterium | reverse complement strand
TTTACCTACACGAAAACCAGCTAACGACCTTCCCCCCTGAAATTGCACAATTAACCAACCTGACGGAGCTTTACCTCGGGGACAACCATCTAACGACCTTCCCCCCTGAAATCGTACAATTCACCAACCTCGCAAAGCTTGACCTCAGAAATAATCAGCTTAAAATATTACCGGGGGCTTTATTAGAGCTAAATATGGAAATAGTCTATACTGACGACTACGAAATAAAAGGCATAAATTTATCTGATAACCCAATTGAAAACCCGCCAATTGAGGTTGTTAAAAGGGGAAGGATGCAATTAGGGCATATTTAAAATCACTGGAAGGAGAAAAAGAAGCATTAAATGAAGTAAAAGTCCTTTTGGTTGGGGAGGGAGGGGCAGGGAAAACA
This sequence comes from Desulfobacterales bacterium, assembly GCA_029939895.1. GTDB lineage: Bacteria > Desulfobacterota > Desulfobacteria > Desulfobacterales > JAOZSB01 > JAOZSB01. Next base: position 2,264 of record JAOZSB010000511.1, on the reverse strand, counting down.
TCCCTTTTAAAGCGATTAACAAATATTAAATTTAATAAAAAAGAGGCGCAAACACCTGGGATCAATATAAAAGACTGGGCTGTTGAAGAAAAAGGTAAAGAAATAAAAATTCATTTCTGGGACTTTGGCGGGCAGGAGATCATGCACGCCACGCATCAGTTTTTTTTGTCAAAACGCAGCCTGTATATATTGGTGATAGACGGAAGAAAAGATGAAAAACTAGAATACTGGCTAAAGCATATTGAAAGTTTTGGGGGTGATTCTCCTGTTTTGGTTGTACTTAATAAAATGGACGAGAACCCGGGATTTGATGTCAATCGTTTATTTCTACAGAATAAGTATAAAGGGATTGTCGGGTTTTATCCTATTTCATGTAAAACAGACAGGGGGATAAAAACATTTACGAAAATTCTAATCAGGGAACTGGCTAAATCAAAGCTTCTGGAGACCATGTGGGCTAAAACCTGGTTTAATGTAAAGACTCGGCTGGAAAACATGTCTGATTCTTTTATCAATTATGATCGCTATACAGAAATTTGTGCAGAAGAAAACCTCTTTGATACTGAACAACAGGACACCTTGATTGAATTTCTTCATGATTTAGGGGTGGTAGTTAATTTCAAGGACTTTGACCTGGAAGATACACATGTGCTGGAACCAAACTGGGCCACCAGCGCTGTTTATAAAATTATCAATTCCGAGCAACTGGCAGAAAGCAAAGGTGTGCTGCAATTTGACTTCATGAAAACAATTTTAAAAAAACAAAAGAAAGAAAAATTCGATTACCCAAAGGGTCAGCACAGGTACATTATCGAGCTAATGAAAAAATTCGAGCTTTGTTTTTCCATTAACGATACGAGCGTGCTGGTGCCTGATCTGCTGCCTGTGCCTGAGCCTGAGTTTGATTTTAATTATAAAGATTCTTTGAATTTTTTCATTGAATACGATTTTTTGCCAAAAACAGTTATGCCCCGTTTTATTGTAAAAATGCACAATGATATTCATCATAATATCTGCTGGAGAACAGGTGTTGTTTTAAAGGATAAGGATTTTGACTCGACTGCCGTTGTAAAAGCAGATGACGTAGCAAAAAAGATATTTATTTATGTCAATGGAGCACAAAGGCTGGAGTACTTTGCGGTCATCCTTTTTTCATTACGGGAAATAAACCAGAGCTTTAAAAAACTTAAAGCAATTGAAAAAGTACCCATGCCGGATAATCCAGAAATTAGTGTGAGCTATAAGCATTTATTATTTTTAAATAAAAGCGACATACAAACATTTATCCCTGATGGTTCTGAAGAAAAATATAATACTAATGACTTGCTGGGCCGGATTTCTGTTGAAGTAAAGGATGAAGATGAAGTGTTAGAAATTTTAAGGGAGTTATTAAAACGAATACCAGAAAAAAAAGCAAAAAAAATATTTACACTTAATCCAAACATTAATGGGTTGGGAATTGATATAAACGCATTAATTGACAAAATTTCGGGAGAAATAAAACAGGCTGACAAGAAGTAAATAATTTAATTTTGCGGTTATCAAAATAGCTCGCAGGCTGGGCTGACCTCAAATATGAATGATGCATTTTGCTCCAGTGGAAAGCTTTAATGCGGTTATCCACAAAGGCAAAGTTCTTTTTTTGTAATGATCGGGCCATTAGATTTATATGTCGCCTTTACAGGGCTTGATTTTTTGGTCACACTATATTCCCAGGGCTTACGCCCTGGGCTGGTATATGCCGCCCCTTCAGGGCTGGATTGATTTATAAGGAACATACTTTTGGTAAACGCTATAACATTGATGAAGCGTAGAAAATCCTGATACACATCATAGAGCATAGAAAATCCGGATACACACCATTTCATACATTTGAATTATCAATTTGCCATTCATTTTATTTTCCTTTAGACATGGGCCTGTTTCAAGCAATGCGGTTATACGAAAAGCTCAAGTTGAACTCGATGAACAGAAAAATTTAACAAAATCTTAATGTGATGTAAGTTTTTTTGTTTATTCCATAACCAGACATTGGGTATAAACTCCTCATTGCATTGATTTTCCAAGGGGGGGGTGACACCTGCAACTCGTTGCTGGTGCCCGAAGGGCAAGAGGAAGCGAAAACATTTTGTCAGGCACTTTCGACAATCTTTCAACCGTGCCTGAATGAAAGCTGAATTCGCGCTCAAGATCGAGGCGGAAAAAACAACATAACCGCAGGCGTACTCGGTTGTACGCTGAGGATTATGTTTTTTTCCAACGAA
>JAOZSB010000153.1 GCA_029939895.1 Desulfobacterales bacterium | reverse complement strand
AATTACAGCACGTTGGGTGCTATTCTAAAAAGTTAAACGGGACACTACTGATAAGATATAATTAATTAAAAATTAGATTTAAATTTTTATAGAGGTATTTGATTTGTCAGCTTTAATTTTAAAAAATATAAAAGGAAGTGAACTTCCAGATTCTCTTTTAAAGCGTATAAAAGGGCAACCGGAACAAACCTTCATGATCATCCCGGAGTTCAAAGGCGATGAAAGCTCAAAACAAGAACGCCTATTCAGAACAATGGATGAGGTCAGCCGTGAAGCAAAGGAAAAAGGTATAACCCCGAGCATATTAGAAGAAATTCTAAATGAAAAATAGAATCGTTATTGACACCAACGTTTTAATAAGTGCCCTTCTCCTTGCCAATTCTCTTCCCCGTGACGCAACAGAAAAAGCATTTCAAGAAGGCGTTGTTTTGAGTTCTTCAGATTTACTTTCAGAACTTGAAAGTGTTTTTAAGCCGCCCAAAGTTTGAAAAATATGTTTCTTTTGAAAAACGATTTCAATTCTTAACGGATTTTATAAATAATTCTGTCTTTATTGCACATCAAGAAATAGTTGATATAGTAACTGACCCTAAAGACAACATGATTTTAGAATTGGCCCGTGCTGGGAAAGCTAATTTCATAATTTCAGGTGATCAACATCTTTTAAAACTCTACGAGTTTGAAGGAATTCCAATTATAACAGCCAAAAAATTTTTAACAAAAGTTAAAATATAGTCTTCATATTCCACAAGCGAAATATTTGTTTTTCAAACTTTTTTGCAAAAAAATAAATATCTTCTCCCACAAGTTCCTTCTGGTTATTTTCCCAGGCAATAGTGCTGGTGAATCTTGAATTATAGAAGTAGTACGTTGAATAGGACAACATCAATGCTGCCAGTATCGGGATGATTATTGTTTTTTTCTTGAACAGGTATTCACATAACCAGATTAAAGAAAAAACAAAATAAGTGCATAATGAAAAACATATAAAATAGAAATCTCTCCAAGGCATGTGGGCCCAGCCCCCAAAGCGATCCCAGGAAAAGGGTGCAAAAATCGGCAACCCTTCCCAAACCCCGGGCAAAGTAATCATATCACAGGGCAGATGAAGCAGGCCGCCTGAAAACAAAACAAAAAAGGATGCCATCCATTTTATAAATGCCTGCCTGCTGTCTTTTGCATGAAAGGTCAATTTTGGCTGAAACAGTATTGCCGCAATCAGGGCAATTATTGCTACACCAAAAATTGAGTGTAAAACAGCGTGGTGGGAAAACCATTTCAGGCCATAGTAAATTTCCTTGTCAAGAACGAGCCAGACAGCATCGAGGTCTGGAAGTACTGCTCCTGCTGTGCATAGAATCACTGTTCTTCTTCGAGATAATTTTGCTTTTGCAGTTATTCCAGAAAGGATGAACCCGGCAGCAAACCCAAAGACTGAATGGGATACTGGAGTCATGATTCACCAAGATATTTTTTTATATTATCAGCAGCTTTTGAGTTCATTCCAGGTACTTTCAAGAGTTCTTCTTGATCTGCTTCTCTTATCTTTTTTATGGACTTAAAGTGCCTGAGCAGTGCAAATTTACGTTTTTCACCGATACCGGGAACAGTATCAAGGGCAGATTTTATGGTCGATTTTGTGCGCTGTTTTTTGTGGAATGTGATTGCAAACCTGTGTGCCTCGTCCCGAACCTGCATGAGAAACAAAAGCAGCCCCTCGTCCCTGCCGAATATTACAGGGTTTGCACGGTTGGGCTGAAATACTTTATCTGCTGTTTCTCCTTTTTTTTCATCTTTTTTGGCAATGCCTATAACGCTGAATTTGTCCTCCAGATTAAGGGCCTTCAGGTTTGCAAGGGCGATATTCAATTGCCCCTTGCCGCCGTCAACCATAAGCAGATCTGGCAAAGGCAGTGAATCATCACCCTTTCCAAAACGGCGTTTCATTGCTTCTGCCATATATGCGTAGTCATCGCCCTTTTGCGTGTTCCTGATCTTATAGGTGCGGTAGTCGGACTTCTTTGGTTTGCCATCCTCAAAAACAACAATGCCGGAAACCGGGTTTGAGCCTGAAATATTGGAATTGTCAATACACTCAATTCTTTTTGGAGGAGTAGTCATATTCAGTTTTCTCATCAGCCTGTTCATGAGTTCAGTTGCAGCCTGGTCTGACTCTGCAAACTCTTCCAATGCTTTTTTAGCATTGCCTACAGCAATCTCCATGAGTGCTGCCTTGTCACCCCGCTGTGGGTGCATAATTCTCAGGCCATGCCCAGACTCCAGGCGCAGGGTATCTTCCACGAGCACCTTGTCTTCCAGGTTTACAGAAACTAAAATCTCCTTTGGAATCGTCCGTGGCAGCTTGTAGTACTGCCGGAGAAACGAACTCATTACTTCCCTGTCCGGTGCGAGGGTGTTGGAAAAGTTAAAATCCCTGGCTCCCAGCATAAAGCCATTTTGAACATGAAGCACTGTAATAAAACAACCCATGGGTGAAGAAAATATCCCGGCTACATCCCTGTCTGCAAAATCCGTTGTTACTGCAACTTGTTTTTCCAAGGTTTTTTTCAGGGCAAACATCTTGTCGCGCATTTGACTGGCACGCTCAAACTCAAGATTTTCAGCAGCATTGAGCATATCATTTTTTATACTTGAAATCAGCTCAGGAGTCCTGCCCTTTAAAAAGAGAATTACTTCTTTAACTATTCCATTATAATCAACTGTACTTACATCATAACAGCAAGGCCCAAGACAGTCGCCCATCTGAAAACTAAGGCATGGCCTGCTTCGATTCCTCAGGCTTTTTTCCTTTGTTTTACATTTTCTAAGCTTGAATGTTCTGTGTATCAGTTTGATGGTCTGGCGAACAGCACCAGATGAGGAGTTCGGCCCAAAATACAATGCTCCGTCATTGCCTATTTTGCGGACAATTGAAAGGGTTGGAAACTCTTCCTTAATGTTAATCCTGATAAATGGATACCGCTTGTCATCCTTCAGATCAATATTATACCTGGGTTTGTGCTTCCTGATGAGGCTTGATTCAAGGATGAGAGCTTCTTTCTCGGTCTTGGTAACGATTGTATCAAAGGTCTCGATTTTCGCAACCAATGCCCTGGTTTTAATATCCTGCTGCTTGATTCGGGTAAAATATGAGGCCAGACGTTTTTTTAAATTCGAAGCCTTGCCCACATAAATGATTCCTGCCCCCTTCTCCTTCATCAAGTAGACACCGGGGCTTGTTGAAACATGGGAGAGTTTTTCTGTCAATGTCTCAGGAATTGTCATGATTATGGATCTTGCTCCAAAGGGTGTTTTTGTGAAAAAAAAAGGTCTAAAAACCCTGAATTTGTATCCGCTTTAATTCCTTAATCCTGTCCCGGATCTGGGCTGCGGTCTCAAAGGCCAGCTCCTTGGCTGCGGCACGCATTTCAGCATCAAGCTCTGCAATAATTGCGCCCAGCTCATCACCATCCTTGAACTTGAGTTCCTCGTCTGGCTCGTCAATGTCTACTGATACATAGTCTGCTTCAAATATGGAATCAAAAATAGAAGTAATATTTTTTTCTATTGTTTCTGGTGTAACGCCATGCTCCTTATTGTACGCCTCCTGGAGTTTACGACGGCGGCCTGTCTCGGCAATAGCCAGTTCCATGGAGTTTGTGACCTTATCAGCATACATGATAACCGTGCCATTCACATTTCTGGCTGCCCTTCCGCAGGTCTGGATCAGGGAACGCTTTGACCTTAAAAAACCCTCTTTATCTGCATCAAGAATAGCCACCAGAGATACCTCTGGAATATCAAGGCCCTCACGCAAAAGGTTAATTCCGACCAGCACATCAAACAGCCCCTTACGCAGGTCTCTGATTATTTCTATACGCTCAAGGGTCTTGATGTCCGAGTGGAGGTATCGCACATTGATTCCCAGTTCTGTGTAGTAATCCGTCAGATCCTCTGCCATGCGTTTTGTCAAAGTGGTTACAAGAACACGTTCTTTGCGGGCAATGCGCTTTTCTATCTCTTCCATGAGATCGTCAACCTGTGTTCCTGCTGGTTTAATAATTACTTCCGGGTCTATCAAGCCGGTTGGTCTGATAATCTGCTCAACAACTGCATCACCAGCAGCTTTAAGCTCGTAATCAGCAGGTGTTGCTGAAACATAGACAGTCTGGTTTATCCTCTGGGTAAACTCGTCAAAGCGCAAAGGACGGTTATCCAGGGCAGATGGCAGACGGAAACCATATTTGACAAGGGTTTCCTTCCTTGATCTGTCGCCCTTGTACATGCCGCCTACCTGGGGTACTCCAATGTGGCTTTCATCAACAAAAAGAAGAAAATCATCGGGCAGATACTCAAAAAGCGTGGGCGGTGGCGAACCCTGATTTCTTCCTGTCAAATGGCGGGAGTAGTTTTCAATACCATTGCAATAACCAAGCTCCCTTATCATCTCAAGGTCATAGCTTGTCTTCTCTTCAAGTCGCTGCTCCTCAAGGTATAATTTTTCACTCCTGAAAAAATCCAAACGCTCCTTTAGTTCTGTCTTGATAGTTTCAAAGGCAGTTTTCAGGGTCTCCTTGCTGGTCACATGATGGCTTGCCGGGTATACCACAGCTTTTTGCAGGCTCTGGCGAACCGTACCCCTTAAAGGGTCTATCTCAAAAAGACCGTCAATCTCATCACCAAAAAACTCCACCCGGATTGCAAGATCCTCCTCATAGGCCGGAAAAATCTCAACCCTGTCGCCACGCACCCGGAACACTCCACGATGAAAGTCGGTGTCGTTCCTGTCGTAGAGCATTTCCACAAGCATCCGCAGCAGTTTTTGCCTGGAAATCTCCTCCCCGACTTCCAGCTCCACCCTCATGGCAAGATAGTCCTCTGGTGCACCAAGACCGTAAATGCACGAAACACTGGCAACCACGATAACATCACGCCTCGACAAAACAGAACGGGTAGCAGAGTGTCTGAGTTTGTCTATCATCTCATTTATTGAGGAATCCTTCTGGATGTATGTGTCGGTCGTGGGAAGATATGCTTCTGGCTGGTAGTAATCATAGTAACTGACAAAATATTCCACAGCATTTTCAGGAAAAAGCATCTTAAATTCATTATAAAGCTGTGCTGCAAGAGTCTTGTTGGGAGCCATTATCAGGGCCGGCCTGTTAAGCTTCTCTATTACATGGGCCATTGTAAAGGTTTTGCCGGAACCCGTTACACCCAAAAGCACCTGATGCTTTGCACCATCGTCAACACCCTTTGCAAGAGTAGCAATAGCCTGGGGCTGATCACCCTTTGGTGTATAGTCTGAATGTATTTTGAATCTGGACATGCTTATCCATTGCATTTGTTGAGGATTAAATTTTTTTTATAAATGCACTTCTATCTTCGCAGAGCATATTTCTTGAAACCCAAAAAAAACACCTATGCAAAGGACCAGGTTGTTCCATCTGGTTTGTCCTCAAGCACCACGTTCATCTCCAGAAGCCTGTTGCGAATCTCGTCAGCCAGTGCCCAGTCCTTGTCCTTTCTAGCCTGGGTTCTCTCATTTATCAGCCCTTCAATTACTTCCGGGTCAATTGATTTCTCCTGCAAATTTTTTGCTTTCTTCTTTTCAAAATACTCCTGGTGCGTGGTATTCATGATACCAAGGGTTTTGGCAATCCTGACAATATCTGAAAGTCCCTGTGTAATTGCAGAAACATCATCATCGGTGAGACCACCGGCAACCCCGTCATCGAGGAGCCTGTTGATATTTTTTACTGTTTCAAAAAGAACACCAATCCCCCGTGCTGTGTTGAAGTCATCGTCCATTGCTTCTGCATAGCGTGTCCATATCTCCCCACTTGCAGAATCTGTTTCAGCAGTTAAATTTGCAGTACTTATGCCCGCTTCCTTTTCAGCACGTTCAAAAAGAGAGTAAATTTTATCTGCACTGCCGGCAGCCTCATCAAGAGCCTTGTCAGTAAAATCAACAGGACTCCGGTAGTGGCTCGACAGTAGAAAAAGCCTGATTGCATCGGGGTGATACTTCTTTACTATATCTTTTATCAGCAAATGATTGCCCAGAGATTTGGACATTTTTTCGGAATCAATATTTACGAAACCATTGTGAATCCAATAGTTGGCAAAGGCTTTTCCATGGGCTGCCTCTGACTGTGCAATCTCGTTTTCATGATGCGGAAAAACAAGGTCAACTCCACCACCGTGGATATCAAAGGTTTCGCCTAAAAACTCTGAACTCATTGCAGAGCATTCAATGTGCCAGCCAGGACGACCCTTTCCCCAGGGGCTTCCCCAGGATGGCTCTCCTGGTTTGGCTGTCTTCCAGAGCACGAAATCAAAGGGGTTTTTCTTTCTCTTGTCAACCTCTACCCTGCCCCCGGCCTCCATGTCTTCGAGCTTCCGGCCGGAAAGTTTTCCATACCCTTCAAATAAATTTACTGAAAAATAAACATCACCTTCAACCTGGTATGCAATGCCTTTTTCCTCCAGGGTTCGGATTACTTTTATTATCTGGCCTATATGCTCCGTGGCCTTTGGCTCGACTGTCGGAGTCGCTACACCCAGAGATTCCATATCTGATCTGAATTCAGCGATGTAGGTTTCTGCAATCTTTTTTGATGTTACGCCATCTTTTTGCGCACGATTAATTATTTTGTCGTCAATATCCGTAAAATTCCGCACATACGTTACATCCAGGCCAGTTGCACGCAGATACCTGACAATAACATCAAAAACAATTGATGAACGTGCATGACCCACATGGCTGGAATCGTAAACCGTGGGTCCACAGACGTACATCCCCACCTTGCCGGGGACTATGGGTTCAAAGATTTCTTTTTTCTTTTTCAGACCGTTATATATCTGGAGTGCCATTTATAATGCCTTTTTTTATTTGTTTATTCCTAAGCCAGTTGCAAAACATAACCTTAATTACAATTGAATATTTTGCAGCGGGCCTTCCTTTAAAAAATTTCCCGAATGGAAATTTAAAACCTCATATTCATCTTTATAATATCATTCATCCAAAAGTACAATGCTGATTGCAGAAATGCCTTCTCCCCTGCCTTCAAATCCGAGACCCTCGGTTGTTGTGGCCTTAATGTTGACCTTGTCTGGCTCGATTTCCAGGGCTTTTGAAATATTTTCGATCATGCCTGGAATATGTGGAGCGATCCTGGGAGCCTGAGCAATGACGGTTGAATCAATATTGCCGGCTGTCAATCCCTTTTTTTGTAACATCTCCCCTGTTTTTTTTAAAAGCATAATGCTGTCTGCATCTTTAAATTCAGGGTCTGAATCTGGAAAATGCTTCCCAATATCCCCAAGGGCCGCAGCCCCAAGAAGTGCATCACAGATTGCATGTACCAGCACATCTGCATCTGAATGGCCCAGCAAACCCTTTTCAAAGGGTATTGTCACGCCCCCCAGAACTAAAGATCTGCCTGCAACTAATTTATGGACATCAAATCCCTGGCCTATTTTCATGCTGTACCTCTTTGATTAAACTTTCCTGGTTTTACTTCCCATTATTTTACTTCTCATTATTTTACTTCTCAGCGTCAAAATTTCCTTCTTCTGGTTTTACTATTTCTGGTTTTCCTGATTCCTTTGTTAGTGCCAGGTGGCTGAAGGATTCAATGAAAATTTTTAAAAGCTTCAGGTTCTGTCGAGCAATCACCTTACAGTCACCGATAATCGAGTAATAAAGGATGGAAAGCCTGGTTTTTGATTCATGATTTCTTATACGCTCTATCTGCACGTCGTCAAGCCTTACTGCAAGCGCATTAAGTGCATGGTTTTTTTCTTCGATTTTTAGATAATCAAATTCACTGCCCTGTTTGAAAATTGACTCCATTTCATCAAGAATATCAAAGGTAAGATCACGAATGCTCTCCAGTTCCTCTATTTGAGAATCAAGAAGCCCGGAGTGATTATTACTTATGTGACTGTACGACCTAAGCACGATGTCCCTGTAAGCATCGGAGAGTTTCTGGAGCCTTCTGATAGTCTGCCTGAACCAGACGGTCACCTGATCATCCTCTTTTGTTATCAGTCGCATAGTTTTAAATATGTTTGCAATGATAATATTGATCCATAGCTGAACCGTCTTAACTTGTTTTTTCTGCTTTCGGAGTTCAGATATATTTCTTGTAATAAGCCCCTTAAAGGTTTTATCCAGAGAAACACGAATCTCCATTATCAGGTGGCCCGTCTGCTCAAAATTTACGCCAATGGATGATTTCACATCGGTTTCATCGTCGCCAAGTCCAAAAAACTGTGTTTCTTCGGTATGTTTAACACGTTCCTCGTGGCGGGCGCTGGTTTTGCGTATAGCAAAAATAACAAAACAAATCATGAAAACTACACCAGGAATTTTTGCGTAACTGATAATATTTGCAAAAACAAAGGCAACGGAAAAAGCGATAAATGCAGTCATGAACCAGCCGCCAACAACCGTAAGCACTCCTGTTACCCTGTAAACAGCACTTTCGCTCCCCCATGCCTTATCAGAAAAGGATGTTCCCATTGCCACCATAAAAGTAACATAGGTCGTGGACAGGGGCAGCTTCATGGATGTGGCGTAGGAAATTACTGCACTGGCCACCACCAGGTTTACAGAAGCACGAACAGGATCAAAAAACACCTTTTCACCTGCAACCTCTGCTGCCTTATAATCATCCACATTTATTCTGGCTGCAACAAATTCCCTTGCGCTTCTGGGTATTATCTTTTTTGCATTTGTAAAAAAAGAATCCACTGTTCTGACAATTCCTCTGGAGATAAAGATTGACTCGAACCTTTCAACGCCTTCATCTTGATTTCCCAGGCTAATTTCAGTAGCAGAAACACTCCTGGCTTTTTTTGAAAACCACAATGTCACCACCATTATTGTCCCTGCAATCAAGAGAAAAATCGTTTCAGACTGCACCTTCCCGCTCAATGCAGCCATGGAAGAGTTGATGGGATCACCAGACATAATGGCAGCCTTGTATGCATGAAGGCCTGCAAGGGGTACACCGATAAAATTTACAAGGTCATTGGCAGCAAAAGCCATTGCAAGGGCAAAGGTTCCAACAAGAATAAGCGGCTTGAAAATATTCACCTTAAAAACCGACACAAGAATCTGAAAAACAATTCCACAAAATACAAATATCGACAATAGAATAATATGCCAGTTTGTCTTTATCCACATCTGAGTTTCGCTTGAAAGAAATGTAGCACCCTTTGCACCCTTTATAAGGATAAAAAAAGTTATTACAGCCATTGCGATTCCACCCCAGATCCCTCCAAATAGCTGTAAATATCTTTTATAATTAAAGGTAAAAACCATTCTTGCAATAAATTGAGTAATACCGCCAGCCACAAAAGCAATCACCACGGAAAAAAGAATACCAAAAACAATAGCCATAGCCTTTGCTGTATTGATATAATGACCCAGTGCGAGTAGATTTTCACCCCGCTGAAGCATCATAATAACTGAAACCGCAACCGCTGCACCAAGCAGCTCAAAAACAATGGAAACCGTTGTGGATGTTGGTAATCCAAGAGAATTAAAGAAATCGAGAAGTAAAATATCTGTCAGCATGACTGCTAAAAAAATCGTAATTAACTGGGGCATTGTAAAAAATTGTGGGTTGAAAATTCCCTTCCTTGCCACCTCCATCATACCGCTTGAAAAAAGAACACCAGTGAGAATTCCAATGCTTGCAATAATCATTATCACATAACCCGGAGCCACTCTTGAGCCAATTGATGCGTTGAGAAAATTTGCAGCATCATTGCTGACACCCACCACCAGATCCATGACCGCACAGACCATTAAAATCATAACAGCAATAAAAAAAACTTCTGTCCCCATTTAATTACCTTTTTTTAAAAATAAATTTTATTTATAAAATAACAATTCGATGATCAGAAAAAAATCGAATAAAAAGACAAATTAAGGTGGGAAATAATATATTAAAATCAAAAATGCAAGTATGTTTTTACAGGCATCACATATGCTGATTCAGTAGTGTCCCGTTTAACTTTTTAGAATAGCACCCAACGTGCTGTAAT
>JAOZSB010000152.1 GCA_029939895.1 Desulfobacterales bacterium | reverse complement strand
ATACTCAATCATACCTTGCGCACAGTTTATTTTATCAAAAAAAATATGCCCAGGCGATTCCTGAATATGAAAAGGCTCTATCGTCAGCAAAAAAATCCGGGAAATTAAATTTAAATTATCAAAGGGTGCTTATCGACCAACTGGGGATGTCCTATGGAATAAGTGGAAAAATTGATGAATCACGACAACTATTTAAAGCCGCAATAAAAGGTGACCCGAAATATCCACTGTATTACTACAACCTGGCTTGTGGATACGGTGAAACCGGGAACCTGGATAAAGCAATGTCCAACCTGCGGATGGCATATAAATTCAGAAAAACTATTCTGCCGGACAAGAAACTTCCCAATCCCAGAAATGACAGCTCTTTTAAGAAGTTTCTTGGTAATGAAAAGTTTGAAAATCTATTAAAGGAGATGGACTTTTAATTTTTTAAATAGTCTTTGAATAGTAAAGGTGACCCTAAAAAAAAGCCGGGTCATAAATACTTCTCAAACATTACTTACATTTCAAATGACACTACTGAATCTGAAAGGGGAGCATAATGCCGATTGTCAGCATAAGGACTATCAAGGGGATTTTAACAAAAGAGAAAAAAGCGGAACTTCATAAACGAATTGCTGATCTTTTAGTTGAAATTGAAGGTGAAGGTAACGAAGAATTCAGACAACTTGTAATTGTGACAGTGGATGAAGATGAGCCAGAAAATTTTAGCATGGGAGGCCTTCCAGCATCAAAGGAGTTTATTGATGCAATTCTTAAAAGGTAAATGCTGGAAAAATGGTGCCTGTTAAAATTCACAGGCACCATTTTTCAGTCATTTCATCATTCACTTTTTTATCCAGAAATTGATTCTTCAATAATGTTTCACCTCAAGATCCATGACCAACGGGTTCGTGGTATTCGTCATGGGTAAGCACCCCGTCCTTGTTCAAATCAATTGTTTTGAATCTTTCAAGGTCATCCTTAAAGTACTTTTCAAATTCCTGCAAAGTAACTTTGCCATCCTTGTCAGAATCAACAGTTCGGAAACAAACATGCCCTTTTTCCTCATCAGCCAGGCTCAACGAGGTTAAGCATATTATAATTACCGCAAGCAATAAACACATTCTATTCATAAGACCCTCCTTTTGGTTACCCAAACAAAACACCATAATAATCCAAAAAACTCAAGCGTTTTTATATCTTGTTGAAATGCCAGACATTTAATGCCTCAGACTTAGCCTACAGCCATCGTTGTTCAAGGAGCGGGCCTGCTGCTGGGTCATGAATAAAGGCACATTTCCCGCGAAATCATTTCCTGGTATTTTACTTTTTTTTTGAGATTTTTCTCATAGAGTTTTGCGATACCAGGTTTTTTTTAAAAGCCATTGAAAAAACATAAATTTTATTATATTTAAAATTTTTAAATGACCCTGGTTTTGAAAACAAATATGAAGTATGGGTTTTGTGACATTCAAAAGGAGTATCACAGGTTTTAATACTTCTCCATATCAGGGCGGGATACCTGCTGATGTAAGAAGGCGGATTACACTGCTCTGGAAAAAAAAGGACGCTGGCCAATGAACAAGATAAATATGATAGTTTTTATGTTTTTTACAATGTTTGTATTTTTTATTTCCACTCTGGCATTTGCAGAGCCATCAAAATGCGAAGAATGCCACATTAAAATTTCGCCCTTGATGGTAAAGGATTTTAATAGAGGAGCCATGTCATCTGATCTGACGTGCGCAAGCTGTCATGGTGAGGAGCATAACAATAACGATGATGTAAAAAAGGCTAAGCTTCCTACAATTGAAACGTGTCAGGAATGCCATGAGGAAAAAGCCGAGCAATATCTGTCTGGAAAACATGCAATGGGACTCTCGTCCATGGAGGCAATGCCCTTTACGCACATGCAGCCAGAAGCTTTTATTGAAGGGCAGAAGGGTTGCAGCGGTTGTCATTCAACGGGGCTTGTTGACGATACAAAACGCGACACAAAAAAACGAAAATATTATCGTTATGGAATGGATTGTCAAAACTGCCATACCCGCCACTCATTTTCACAGGCAGAGGCATCTGAACCAGAAGTGTGCATGAGCTGTCATATCGGGTTTGATCATGCCCAGTGGGAGATGTGGTCAGGATCAAAACACGGGTCTGCGTATATGATAAGTCGTCAAATTGATCCAAAAAATACCGACAGGGCACCAAAATGCCAGACATGCCACATGCCCGATGGAGACCACAGGGTTTTTTCTGCATGGGGGTTCCTTGGGGTTCGTCTTCCTGAGGATGATAAAGAATGGATGAAATATCGAACAACAATATTAAAGGGACTGGGAGTTCTGGATCCGCAAGGAAAACCAACTCCAAGGCTCGACTATGTCAAGGCTGGAAAAGTAGTCCGGCTTACCAAAGAGGAATTTCAGGCTGAGCGTGATCGTTATACAGTTACCTGTAAAAAATGCCATTCTCCGAATTTTGTGAAAGAGAATTTTAAAAATGCAGATAAAATGGTCAAAGAGTCAGACAAAATTATTGCAGAGGCAATTGAAATTGTAGCAGCTTTGTATGAAGACGGTATTATCGCCAAACGACCGGATTATCAGGCTTATCCAGACCTCCTGGCCTTTTATGATGCCAGAACAAAAATTGAGCAGCTTCTTTATATCATGTTTATGGATAACCGCATGAAAACTTTTCAAAGCGGGTTCCATATAAATCCAGACTATGCCACCTGGTATGGTTATGCTAAATTAAAGAAAAACCTGGTAGAAGTAAAAAGCCTGGCTAAACAGATGCGGAAAAAATAATGTCGCTGTATAAAGATTTTCATCGGATGGTAAGGGTGTTATCCACTGATTATCAGATTCCGGAAATTGACAGGGTTTTTATCCCCCCTTTTACCGAGGGGGTTCAATCAGGCGGCAGTGAATTTATGGCGGTTACTCTGGAGGGCGGTGCAACGGGCATCAGCTATGTTCTGGTGCCTGACAGAGAAAAGTCAGCCTGTAATTCTATCGACATTTCAAAATTTATTGGAAAACCACCCCTGGCGATGGCCCTCAAGTTTGGCTCATCCTCTGCCGTGGATAATATGCTGGGGCTTGCTGCTGTAAACGCTGTCTGCCAGCACGTGTTTAAAGTGCTGGATTATACTTTTGATTTCACCAGCGACTCCCTCGGCATGTTGGATATTAAGGCGCATGACAGCGTGGGGATGGTCGGTTTCTTTCCACCCCTCATAAAGCGGGTTCACGACAAAGGGGCCAGCCTCACAATTGTAGAAAAAAAGAAAAGCTTCATAAATGAAAACCCGGAAGTTCATGTCACACTTGACCCTGGTGAGCTAAGGCATTGCAATAAAGTACTCTGCACAAGCACAACCGTAAATAATAACACCATAGATGAGATTCTTTCGCATTGTAACGAAGATGCAAAAATTTCAGTTATTGGCCCGACCGCAGGTTATTTTCCAGACCTTCTTTTTAAACGGGGGGTTGATGTGGTCGGGGGTAATTTAATATGCGATTCAGATCAGTTTTTGCTGCGCCTGGAAAATCAAAAAAAATGGGGCGAAACAGCACGCAAATTTTGTTTTACAAAAGAAAGCTATAAGCAGATTATAGATTTTGATTCCTGATGGTTTTGTAAAAGCCGTTCTTGTTTTGTTAAAAAAACCAGCAATAAATACATCGCTACACCCACATGCAAAACCCCTATGCACAAATGCGATATTTCGCAAAATGTTAAATTAGTTGCTAAATACAGCGATCAACCTGCTACATTTAGCAACTCAAATCATCCAAAAACACAACTATATGTAATCATACGCAAATTTTTTTGGCATGCTTTACGCATTATCAAAAATAACTAATGCTGAATCGCTCTGGCAGCAAGGAGTATGTGTGTTTAAGAGTTTTTTTATTACTCGCCCAGGGTAAGTGTGTGAAAAATTAACAAAACCAAGGCCCAAAAGCCACAGGAGGAAGTATGCAGAAAAAAGAAATACAGATCAATAAACAATATGAAATCAATGCGCCCGTCGAAACAATATTTCCGATTGTTTGTCCCTTTGGAGAATATAAGTGGATACCTGATTGGAAATTTGATTTAGTTCACTGCCCAAACAAACGGGTTGAGTTGGGTACTATCTTTCGGGAAGTCATCTCTCCAAGCATTTTAATGGGTTCTCCTTTTGGGAAAACGACCTGGACAGCAGTTTTGCATGATCCCATGAACTTTAATATTCACTTCAACCTTGAAAATAGAGCATCGGAGATGCTTTATAAAATTGAAATGAGCGACAATGGCAAGGGAGGAACGCTGACTAATATTGATGCAAAATACCTTGCTCGCAACAGGCAGGGAAATCGTGTTATTGCCAACAATGGTAGAGAAAAGATTGTCTTCATGTTCGACTTTATCTTTATGATGTTGAGCCATTATTGTGAAAACGGGAATTTGATCACTCTTTCACAATTGCGAAGGGAGCTTTCACTTCCCGAATCCCTTACATTTGTTGATAAAATGTCTCTCATAATTGCCCGGGCCAGACAATCTATGATGCAAAAAGCAGCATAGCCTTTTGTTGCCTGCAATAATATTCCTGCATCAGGGCACAACTTTCGGCCTTCGCCTGAATGCTGCAAAGTTGTGCCATATACTGCTATTTTTATTACTAATTTCCTTAAAAATCAGCTAATCAATATAAACAATCGACCTTCAATAGCCATGAGGCTTGAGGTTTCCTTCGTGATTTGTCGGCATTAGAAAGTCTTGAAAAAAAGTAGAAATTGTTTTACTAAAAACATAATGGATTTTTATTCATGATTGATAATGAAGCTCTATGTAAAACTAGAAAAAGAACTCAGCTACAGGAGGGTCGCATTGAACATTAAAGCAGTGTTAATAATGACTTTATCTATTTTGCTTAATTATGGCGGCATTGCATTTGCCACGGATGATTTTTGCAGCAAGCTTGATATTAAGTCCATAAGCCGACACATATCCATACCCCCAAGCACTATCGCATCCTGCACAAAAATAAACGACAAGGACATGCTTTACCAGGTGATTCTAAAAGACATAAGACGCATTGACTTCATCCCTTTAATTATCGGGAATGATTTTGTTATCAAGGGACAGGTTTATAAAAATCGTGTAATTACTACTCAAAAAACCAGGGAAGATTTAATCAAAAAAGAAGTAAAAAAATTTCTGCCCCAGTTAGATTTTGTATCGACAATCAAGTATGTTCCTGAAAAATATACCGGCAATCACCTCATTTATTTTATAACAGACCCCCTGTGTCCATATTGTAATGAGGCCGGGGAAGACCTGAAAATATTTGCAGAAAATAACAATGTCATGATTAAACTGATCCTGTATTCTGTCCACCCGGATGAAGGCGGTGATGAAAAATCCGTACAGGCATCCTGCATGGACTTTACACTTGATGAGTATCTGTCCCGTAAATGGAAAAAAGAACCAGCTCCTGACGAAAGTCAATGTCGCCTTGGAATAGAGAATTATAATAATGCCGGAGAAGTATACAATGAGCTGGGCATTGATGGAGTACCAGCCTTTATACTGGAGGATGGCACGCTTGTTTCCGGTGCAGGGATTGAACTCATCGAAAAAGCATTCAAAGGGGTTACTGAAAAGGGAAGTAATTTATCCTTACGACAGGAAAGTGAGAACAGATGATAAGCAAATATATTAAGCTTTGGAAACTGGGATGGTTTTATTTTTTTAAAATTCTGTTAACTTGTTTTTACTTTTGCATCCTGACCTCGCCGATTTTGATTCTCTGGCTTTATCTGGATGTAAACAGCTCTGGCAAGCTGTGGGATACTGCAAATATTGTTTGTGCTTTGCTTGGTGTGGTCACCTTTCCTGTTATCTTTTCAGCCTCCTGGATATTGGTGTTTTACTCCAACAAGTGGTCAACCATGGGGGGATTGATTGATTCTGTTCTTACAAAATATGACGAAGAAAAAATGTGATAAACCAGAAAACTACCTATAACAGGTGTTAAGAAAACACCAGCCAAAGGGTTACATGCACACAAAAAAAGTTCAGCCAGAAATCCTGCGCTGAAAACCTCAACGCGGACTCCTGGCTGATATAGTACTCAATGAATGTTTGATGATTGCACCTGCTGCAAATTTATAGCAAGGAATTCAAATCACCAAAAAACTAAGGGCTGTCCTGATGTTTAAAAAGGCAGCTAATTATTGTTTTGCATAATGGTCGTATGGATTGCCTTTATAATTCTTTTTCAATCCAACCTGACTGCGGCTTTTGTTACTAAGGTCGCACTTTGCTTTATTCTTGTAGTAGTCAAAGGACTTGCACCAGCTCCTGTCGTTGCAGGCTTTCTTGCATTTACTGACGCTTGCACCGGAGAGCTGCTCTGTATTGTGTCCAGAGATGGCAGCGTTTGAGATTTTTCTGTAAGTTTTGCGATGATAATGGTCGTATGGATTGCCGGAATAGTTAGTTTTTAGACCACCCACGTCCTGTTGATGTTTATTGCTCAGGTCGCACTTGGCTCCATCCTTATAGTAATCAAAGGATTTGCACCATTTTCTGGAACTGCATGCTTTTTTACATTGTTTAACGCTGACACCAGAGAGTTGTTCTACATTGTGGCCAGAGATAGCAGCATTGGAGTGCTTTCTATACTCACCAGCATATAAAACCTGCATGGATAACAGCAAAAAGAAAACTCCGGTGAACACAATTCTAACAGGCTTAATCATAGTACATTCCTTTGTTAGTGTTAATAATGAAGTAGTTTTGTCAGAGCCAATAGTAGTGAAGCAGTTTTGTTAACATTGATAATAATGAAGTAATATAGTAATAAAACTTACTATCCCAGAAAGGCTGATAAATCAAGCACTTTTTTACAGGGGTATTAATCACAACAGGGAGCCATCCCGCATTGAGCATACATCAGGGGAGCTTTTAAGGCTCGAATCTGCGACCACAGGACGTGACTTTAGCGGTGCAACACTTTTATATCCATCTTGATCTAATAATTGATAATATTCCAGAAATTCATTGCAAAACATACCCCTCTGTTGTATTTTGATTTATTGTTTTTAATACTAAACGGGCAGGGTTGCTGTGGAATATGAGTCATGCAGGTGGGCTTGGCTTCTGGCAGATATTTTTGATCCAGGCACCCCATCGGCTGGTTAATGTTATCAAAATTGACGATATACGTATCATCATATAATTGTTGTTTTCCTCTGTCATAAAAAAATATTATAAAGAATGATTCCATGCCCTGGCGTTTTTTTAATGTTGTATTTTATTAAACTGGTTGCTCTATGGGGACATAAAAATGCGCAAAGTAACTTTAAGAACCGCCCTTTTAGTTTTATTTGTCCTTCAGATAATTATGGCTGTCTCAACAGTCGGCTATCTCTCTTTCCGTACCGGGCAGTTGGCAATAAGCGAATTTTCCTTACAGTTGCGCCAGGAAATCTCCTTAAGAATTAAAGAACGGGCATTGGAATACCTGGAGGCCCCTCACCTGGTCAACCAGTTGAACTCCTACGCACTTGCCGATAATATCACAGAGTTAAAGAATGAGGCTGCCATAGAAAAAATGTTTTGGAGGCAGCTTTTACTTTTCCCTAAGATTACTCAATCCTATGTAGCTAATGCCAGTGGACAAAATATTGGTGCCTGGCGGTTAGAGGACTCCATTGAGGTATTTACAGTCGAGGCAAACGGGAACGGTTATAATCACAGCGTTGACGAGGATGGGAACCGTTTGAAAAAAACAGAATCCTATACCTTTGATCCACGGGTTCGCCCCTGGTATACTGGAACAGCCAAAGCCAAAAAACCAATATGGAGTAAAGTTTATGCTGATTTTCACAGCAAACAACTCGTCACCACTGCAACATTGCCCTTATACAGCAGGCAAAATGAATTGCTGGGGGTGTTTGGTACGGAGTTCTGGCTTGCTGATATAAATCAGTTTCTAAAATCCCTGGAAGTCGGAAAAACCGGGGGGGCGTTTTTAATGGATCGTGAGGGATTTTTTTTAAGCACCTCCACCGAAGATCCGGTTTTTGAGATTCAAGGGGAGACCACCAGGCGGTTTCAAGCCAGGGATTCACAAAACGACTTAATTAAACATGCTGCCCTTAACCTGGATCATAAATTTGGATCACTTGCCAATATTGTTGAGAGTCAACCTTTGAAATTTAACCTGCATGGTGAGCACCATTTTCTTCAAGTGGCTCCACTTGCAGATCAATATGGCCTGGACTGGCTGATTGTGGTTGTTATTCCAGAAAAAGACTTAATGGCAAGAATCCATGAAAACAATCGCACCACATTATGGCTTTGCTGTTTGTCTGTTGGGGTGGCATTTATGATTGCCCTGTTTGCTTCCCGCTGGATCACATATCCGATTTCTTCCTTAAATAAAGCAACCCGAAAAATAGCAACAGGAGATTGGGGACACGCTGTTACGGGCACTCGGATACATGAAGTCGGGGCCTTGTTAAACTCCTTTACAAATATGGCCAGGCAGTTGCAGGAGCGGGAAAGGGAGCAGGTTCAGTTAAATACAAAGCTTGATGAATATAATCAAACCCTGGAAAAAAAGGTAGAAGAACGTACAAAGGATCTGAACCTGTCACTTGAGAAGGTTAAGGAAGCAAACGAAGAAATCATGGAAAGCATCAGGTATGCAGAAATGATCCAGCGATCCATGCTGCCTGCCCTTGATATTTTTAAAACCAATGTCCCGGACAGTTTTGTTATCTGGATGCCCAGAAACATTGTGGGGGGCGATATTATTTATGCAGACTTCACAAAAACAGGCATTGTTGTAGCCCTTGTTGATTGTACCGGGCATGGTGTTCCAGGGGCGTTTATGTCAATGATTGCTTCTTCTGGGTTAAGAAAAATAATCTCAGATGAAGGGTTTAGCGACCCGGCAGAAATCCTGAAAAAATTAAACTATTTTGTAAAAAAATCGCTCCAGCAGGACAGCGAAGCAGCAGAATCTGATGATGGTATGGATGTGGCTGTATGCTATTTTAATAAAAGAGAGCAGACAATCACCTTTGCTGGTGCAAAGCAGCCGCTTTTTTTAGTTGAAGATGGCGAGTTAAAATATATTAACGGTGACAGGCAAAGCATTGGTTATAAAAAGTCAGACCTGGAATTTAATTTCACAAACCACAGGTTTAACTTAAAAGATGGAATGTCTTTTTATTTAAGTACCGATGGATTTGTGGATCAGCTTGGAGGAGATAACAGGCGGATATTCGGCAAGAAAAAGTTTAAACAGATACTCCTTGAAAACCACAGCAAGCCCTACGACATACAGCGCAATGAATTGATGGAGGCTTTTTATGATCACAAGGGTAATAATGACAGGCAGGATGATGTAACGCTGCTTGGATGGAGCCTTACAAAATACAAACAGACCGTTGTTTTAATTGCAACGGTAGACTTCTCTGATTCCGCAGTAAACAATAAATCCCGGATACTTGAAACATACTTAAAAAACATCACCCCGGATGTTAAAAATAACGATGGACACATCAACAACGACACCTCTGATTCCATCATGATATTTTTCTCAAACAAAGCAGATGCTGCAATAAATACCTCTATAATGATGCAGGAAAGTTTAAGGAAACTGTCACAGGATAACGAGGATATTGCAAATGGAATAACCAGCATCAGCGTGGGGATATACACCTGCACACTCGCTGTCAGGTCATTTGAAGAGCTTGAAACAATTGACAAAGAAGACATTGCCAATGAGATACAATTAGCAACGGCACTATCAAGTTTAAATAAAAAATTTAATACATCAACATTGATATGCGACACTTCCTTTAGCAAATTGAAAAAAATAGCTGACTACAATCACCGCTTTATTGGAAGGATCAGGCTACAGGAAAAAAGAGAAGAACTGGCTGTTTTTGAAATTTTTGATGCAGACTTAAAAGATGCAGCAGAAAAAAAGCAGAAAAACCTGGAAGAATATGATCGAGGTATTTTTTATTATAAGAGGCTGTAAATAAATTTGTGTAAATGGTCATAGTTCGCTATTATTAGCGAG
>JAOZSB010000151.1 GCA_029939895.1 Desulfobacterales bacterium | reverse complement strand
AGCTTTTGTCAATTAATTCAAACATTAATTCTATTTTTCAGGATCGACTATCTATGCTGGGTCTGACCATTGCCGCCACCCCGCTAATATCTGTGACACCGGCAAAAGCTGCAACACCCAAAAAAGGCGGTACTTTCAGACAGGCTCTGACTGGTGGAGCGACCTCAGACTCCCTTGACCCGGCCAAGCTGTTTGCCAATCATTCAATAAATCTCACATCACAGGTCAGCAACTGCCTTGTTGAAATTGATCATAACTTTAAACCCATACCAGAGCTGGCTGAATCCTGGGATTCCTCTCCTGATGCAAAAATCTGGACCTTTAAACTCCGCAAGGGTGTTGAGTTTCATAACAGCAAGACCATGACCTCTGAGGATGTTATTTTTTCAATCAATCACCACAGGGGCAAGGACACCAAATCAGCAGCAAAACCTTTATTAAAAGGTATTAAAGATATAAAAGCAGATGGAAAGCATGTGGTTGTCGTTGAACTTACAGATGGCAATGCAGACTTTCCTTTTATCATGGGAGATTATCACCTTCCTGTTTATCCTTCTGGAACTTCCGGAAAAGACTGGGAAAAGGGAATCGGTACTGGCGGATACATTCTTGAGGCATGGGAGCCG
The DNA here is from genome assembly GCA_029939895.1 of Desulfobacterales bacterium. Lineage (GTDB taxonomy): Bacteria > Desulfobacterota > Desulfobacteria > Desulfobacterales > JAOZSB01 > JAOZSB01. Next base: position 9,480 of record JAOZSB010000151.1, on the reverse strand, counting down.
GGTGTCAGGGCTTATGCAAAGAGAAATCCCAATTACTGGAAAAAGGGCAGGGCGCATTTTGATGCAGTGGAAACCCTGGCAATAACCGATGTTAACGCCAGGACAAACGCATTAAAAACCAATCGTCTTGATGCAATAGACCGTGCAGAAGTTAAAACCATCCACCTTATGAAACGGATGCCCAACATCAATGTGACTGCTGTCACAGGAACCATGCACTATACCATCCCCATGATGATGGATCAAAAACCTTACAGTGATCCCAATGTCCGTCTGGCCCTGAAACTTGCCGTTGACCGTGAGGCAATGGTCAAAAAGATTTTAAAGGGGTATGGCGAGGTAGGAAACGATCACCCGATATCTTCTGTAAATCGTTACCACGCAGGCAGCCTTGAGCAGCGCAAATATGATCCTGACAAGGCAAAATTCTATATGAAAAAAGCTGGTATGCTCGATCATACCTTTAACCTCCATGCATCAGATGCTGCCTTTTCCGGTGCTGTGGATGCTGCTGTTGTGTACCAGGAAAATGCCAAAAAAGCCGGCATCAAGATAAATGTAGTTCGTGAGCCAAACGATGGTTACTGGAAAAACGTATGGACTAAAAAGGAATGGTGCTTTTGTTACTGGAGCGGCAGGCCAACTGAGGATCTGATGTTCTCGATTGCCTATGCTATCGGAGCACCGTGGAACGATACCCACTGGGCAAATGAGAAGTTCAACAAACTCCTCAAGGAAGCCCGTGCAGAGCTGGATTCAGCCAAACGCAACCAGATGTATGTTGAGATGCAGAGCCTTTGCAGGGATGACGGCGGCACTGTGGTTCCCATGTTTAACCAGATTGTTGAGGCACACTCTAAAAAACTTGCACACGGCCCAGTCTCTGCCCATAGAGAGATGGATGGACAGAAGAACGCTGAACGCTGGTGGTTTGCTTAATATACTGCCCTGGGCAGATTATATTTTATTACAAACATCATCTGATGCAGATAAGGCAGGTTAAAAAAGATCATGGATGACCTTAAAACAATGTTAACAAAACGTATCGCCCTTGGTGTGGCTACACTTCTGGTGATTTCGATTCTTATTTTCATAGGCGTGGAAGCATTGCCCGGGGATCTTGCAGAAGCAGTCCTTGGGCAAAGTGCCACCCCGGAAACGGTTGCAGCTTTTCGAAAAGAACTCAAGCTCGACCTGCCGCCAGTCACACGATATTTTAGCTGGCTCCAGGGGTGCGTGCAGGGTGATTTCGGGAATTCACTGGCCAATGGGCGTGCTGTTTCCGAACTCATTGGCTGGCGGTTTGCCAACTCCCTGTTTCTTGCCGGGGTCACTGCGATTGTGGCGGTGCCGGTTGCAATAATTTTGGGGATACTTGCAGCACTCTATCGCAATACCTGGTTCGACCGCCTGATCTCAATCTCGACACTGAGTACCATCTCGTTTCCTGAGTTCTTTGTGGCGTACATTTTAATTGCGCTCCTTTCGGTGCAGTTGGTTGTTTTTCCGAGTATCTCAAGTATCAATGAGCAGATGTCGCTGTTTGAGAAGCTCCATGTTATCTTTTTGCCATGCCTGACCCTTGCCCTGGTTGTTATTGCCCACATGATGCGCATGACACGTGCAGCGATTATCAATGTTTTAACAAGTCCATTTATTGAAATGGCCGAGCTTAAAGGGTTGAAGCGCAGTCGTATTATTGTTCGCCATGCACTGCCCAATGCATTGTCACCCATCATAAATGTTGTTGCACTGAACCTGGCCTATCTGGTTGTGGGCGTGGTGGTGGTGGAGGTTGTTTTTGTCTATCCTGGACTGGGACAGCTCCTTGTGGATTCTGTATCCAAAAGGGATATTCCTGTTGTCCAGGCCAGCGGCCTGATCTTTGCCATGACCTATGTGACACTCAACCTGCTGGCAGATGTAATGGCAATGGTGAGCAACCCCAAACTGCGTCAACCCAAGTAAGGAAAATAAAATGTTTAAGCTTTTAAAACAGGCCCCCTTAAGCGCACGAGTCGGGCTTTTTATTATACTTCTTAACGTTGTTGCGATGATTTTTGCACCAGTAATTGCACCCTATGGCGAAACTGAAATGGTCGGGGAAGTCTGGGCTCCCAGCAGCAAGGCACACTGGCTCGGCACTGACCAGTTGGGTCGTGATATGTTCACACGCATTGTTTATGGAGCACGTAATACAATAGCCATCACCCTTTGTGTTGCCCTGTTGTCGTTTTTTGTCGGCTGTCTGGGCGGTTTTGTTGCTGCAACAAAAAAGGGCTGGGTCGATCAGGCACTGGGAAGGATGGTCGATATTGTCATGGCCTTTCCTACACTTATCTTCGCCTTGATGGTGCTTTCGATTGTGGGGACTTCGATTCCGGTTCTGATTGTAGTAATTGCAATCCTTGACTCCACAAGGGTATTTCGCCTCACCAGGGCAGTTGCCATGGATATTGAGGTTCAGGATTTCGTAGAGGTTGCCAGGCTCCGGGGGGAGGGCAACTGGTGGATAATGCGCCATGAAATTCTTCCCAATTCACTGCCCCCTCTTGTTGCTGAATTTGGTTTGCGCTTCTGCTTTGTTTTTCTTTTTATCAGTGCCTTGAGCTTCCTTGGCCTTGGTCTTCAACCGCCAATGGCTGACTGGGGCGGTATGGTTCGGGAAAACGCTGGCGCAATAACCTTTGGAATCTTTACACCCCTTTGGCCTGCCGGAGCAATTGCCTTCCTGACCATTGGCGTGAACCTTGTCGTGGACTGGTTCCTGCACCAAAGCAGTCAAATCCGAAGACAATAATTGAAGCGATTTTGTAAACTATTGACTATAGAAAAGCAAAAAGTATAAAATAAGTCAGAAATCTTATAAGGACAAAGCAGACATGACACCGTTATTAGAAATAAACGACATCGTGATTGAAGGGCAAACAGGGGATACATGGAAGCCTGTTGTTAAAAATATCAGTTTAAACTTAAATCATGGTGAGGTCCTGGGGCTGATTGGTGAGTCCGGGGCCGGGAAATCGACTCTCGGCCTTACAGCCATGGGGTTTACCCGCACTGGCTGCCGTATTGCATCTGGCTCCATTCTCTTTGACGGTCAGGAGCTGGCAAATGCAAGTAAATCAGACCTGCGCAAGTTCTGCGGCTCCCGTATTTCCTATGTAGCCCAGAGTGCTGCTGCTTCGTTTAACCCGGCGCACAAGCTGGTTGAACAGTTTGCCGAAGGCCCGGTTCAGCATGGCTTGATGACTCGTCAGGAAGCAGAAGAAAAAGCAATTGACCTGTATCGCCGCCTTGATCTTCCTGACCCGGAAAATATTGGCAACCGTTATCCTCACCAGGTTTCCGGTGGACAGCTACAGCGTGCAATGGTTGCAATGGCAATGGCGACTGAGCCTGACATAATTATATATGATGAGCCTACAACCGCTCTGGATGTTACAACCCAGATTGAAGTACTTGCAGCAATCAAAGAGGTTACAAAGCAGTTTAATACTGCTGCCATCTACATTACCCATGATCTGGCTGTGGTGGCGCAAATGGCTAACCGCATCATGGTGCTGCGCCATGGTGACCTTGTCGAAGAAGGTGAAGCAAGGGAACTGCTCGATAATCCGAAAAAAGAGTATACCCGCCAGTTAATATCGGTTCGTAATGCCGGAAAAGATGAGGAAAGCAAAAACAAGGATCCAGACACCATCTTGAAAATAGAAAATATTTCCGCAAGCTATAAAGCCAACGTCAATGTTGTGGAAAATATCAGCCTGAAGGTCAAACCCCGCAAGACCGTGGCCGTTGTTGGAGAATCCGGCAGCGGAAAGACAACGGTGGCGCGTATTGTAGCTGGTCTTCTCCCACCCCACCAGGGACGCATTGTCTTTGACGGTGAAGAGCTTTCAAGGGATTTGAAGTCCAGGACACCAGACAACCTCCAGCGTATTCAGATGATCTACCAGATGCCGGATGTTGCACTTAATCCACGCCAGAGGGTCAGCAAAATTCTGGGGCGGCCCCTCCAGTTTTACCTCAATATGACAGGGGAAAAACAGGAAAACCGCATTAAAGAACTGCTTCAAATGGTGGAACTGCCGGAAAACTATATGAACCGTTATCCTTCTGAACTCTCAGGCGGTGAAAAACAACGTATCTGCATAGCCCGTGCATTGGCAGCAGAGCCGGAACTGGTGATCTGCGATGAGGTGACTTCTGCTCTGGATCAACTTGTAGCAGAAGGAATTTTAAAGCTTCTCCAGAGGCTCCAGGATGAACTTGGAGTTTCGTACCTTTTCATTACCCACGACCTGGCCACAGTAAAGGCGATTGCAGATGACATAATAGTGATGTACCATGGTCGTATTGTTGAGCAGGGAGTTAAAAAAGAAATCCTTGAACCGCCTCATCACGAGTACACAGAATTGCTTCTGTCCTCGGTACCTGAGATGGACCCTGACTGGCTCGACAATCTGCTTGCACAGCGGGATTTGAATTAACTGCCAGGAGCAGACGATTTAGTGATGAATCCGCTACCTGTAGCGAAATGTGGCGGAATTGCAGGTGAAAGCTTTTAATGTTTAAATTTTAGCAATAGCAAATTTTTAAAACCATTATTTGAAGAAACAGCATGGAGGGGCCGTTACAGTATGCGCCCGAAGATATTTATTAAAACCAATTTTGATTTATGTTCCGGGTGTGAGCTGTGTTGTCTTGCGTGTTCCGAGAAATTTTTTAATGGATATAACCCCCATTTGTCAGCAATCAGAATTGATCATGGAGAAGAAAACCTGTATCACTTCCCTGTTGTCTGTCAGCAGTGTGACAATCCTTACTGCGCAAATGTCTGCCCAAAAAAGGCTATTGAACGTGATCCACAGACCGGTGCACTTGTTGTGAACCCGGATGAATGTATCGGCTGCAACCTTTGCAATCGTTACTGCCCGATTGATATGGCGGGTGTTGGCCCTGAAGTTAATTATTCCATTAAATGTGATCTTTGCAATGGCGCACCCAAATGTGTGGATGCATGTCCCACTGGCGCGCTTGAGACTATCTCCCTTTAATCTGGTTAAGGGGGATATGGCTGTTAGTTTTTTTATAGAAATTAAATAAGTCTGTCCAGGCAGTTTATCAGGGTGATCAATAATGCCGGAAGTATATATGAATCAGTTTTTGTTTGTGGATTTAAGCTCCAGAACATCAGCAAGTGTACCGGTTCCTGACTGGTTAAAGCTTGATTTTGTGGGAGGAAAAGGTTTCGGGGCTAAACTCCTGTATGATCTGTGTCCTGCCAATGCTGATCCCCTTGGCCCTGACAATCCGCTGATGTTTATGACGGGCCCTTTAACTTCAACATCCGCACCCAGCATGAGAGCCTGCGTTGTAACAAAGTCGCCTGCTACAAACCTGTTTTTAGATTCCTATTTTGGCGGTCGTTTTGGCCCGGAAATCAAGTATGCAGGTTATGATGGCATTATAATCATGGGGCAGGCAACAGAGCCGGTGTACTTGTGGGTTACAGATAAAAAAGTAGAATTTAGATCGGCAGATAAAATTTGGGGACAAGATGCGATTGAGTCCAATCATGCCATAAAAGCTGATTTGAACCAGTTCCAGGCGCGTGTTGTCACCATTGGTCAGGCAGGAGAAAAACAGGGAAAACTCTCCATGATTACCTGCGAATACAACCGCCAGGCAGGCCGGGGCGGGGCAGGTGCTGTCATGGGTTCAAAAAATCTAAAAGGGATTGCAGTAAAGGGACATGCAGTTGTTCGTGTGAGTGATCCAGACAAATTTAAAGAGGCATGTGCAACAGCTTTTCAGGAAATCAAGGAAAGCCCTGCATGTGCGGAGCTGACAGAGTTTGGAACCAGTTCGGCTGTCGCTTATTCCGAAGACATGGGGACACTTCCCAACCGCAATTACCTTGATCAGACATTTGTCGGCGCAGATAAAATCGGGGAAAAAGCACAGCAGCAGCACCTGTTTCTTGGCAAGGCCGCATGTTTTGGGTGTCCAATCCGTTGCAGCCAGATGGGGGCAGTACGCACAGGGAAACACGCCCATTTCATCACCGATACAGTGGAGTATGAAACTGCTGCCATGCTGGGTGCAAACCTCGACATTTCTGATGTACGTGCCCTGGCCCGGCTCAACCGCATGTGCGATGAATATGGACTCGATACAATCAGCATCGGCAGCGTGGTCGCCTTTGCCTTTGAAGCAATAGAAAAGGGCGTGCTTGAACCGCCACCTGATGTTGACCTTACATTTGGAAGTATTGCCGGAGCGCAGTATTTGATAAAAGAGATTGCCCTTCAGGATAGTCCCCTTGGAAAGCTGCTGGCCCTTGGTGTAAGGGGTGCAAGCAGGGAAATTGGCATGGAGTCAACAGACTACGCCATTCAGGTCAAAGGACTTGAACTCCCCGGGTTCGCCCCGCGGGGCAGCCCCGGAATGGGACTGGCGTACATGACTGCCGACCGTGGAGCGTGCCACCAGCGGGGATTTATGGTTGGTTATGAACTTGGCGGAGAGCCTTTTAATGGTGAACCAGTTGATCCAGATGCCCTGGAAGGCAAAGCTGAAATGCTGCGTCAGTTGCAGGATTATCTGGCAGGTACTGATGCCCTTGTAAAATGCGATTTTGGAGCAATGGGTGTTACACCCGAAACCTATGGGCAGCTTTATACCGCAGCCACCGGGCAGGAAGCAGGGTCCGACTTCTTCTCAAGCCTTGGGGAGCGCATCTGGAACCAGACCCGCCTGTTCAACCTGCGGGAGGGCATGACATATGAGGATGAACAGCTTCCAAACCGGCTCTTGAAAGAGGTGGTTCCCACGGGGCCACAAAAAGGTAAAGTCCTTTCAAAGCCTGATATGGATTTTTTACGGGATGACTACTACAGGGTTCGAGGCTGGGATGATAAGGGGAGACCATTGCCGCAAACTACCGAGGGGCTTGGGCTGACATCGGAAAATAAATTTAAGTTGCCTTCGACAAAAAAGTAAATAACAGGAGTTAGATTGACTACAAATTACGATTATATAATTATTGGAGGCGGATCTGCAGGATGCGCTCTTGCAAACCGTTTGAGTAAAGATCCGGGCAACAAGGTGCTTATGCTTGAAGCTGGTCGGCCAGATTATATCTGGGACATCTTTATACATATGCCTGCGGGCCTGAGCGTCCCCCTTGGCAACAAGCTCTATGACTGGAAATATGAATCTGACCCGGAACCCTTCATGAACAATCGTCGTATTTATCATGGACGTGGTAAGGTATTGGGCGGGTCGAGCAGTATCAATGGTATGATTTATATCCGGGGCAACCCGCTGGACTACCAGAAATGGGCTGCTGATGAAGGGATGGAAGCATGGGATTACGCAAATTGCCTGCCATATTTTATCAAAGCAGAAAACCGCATTGCTCCCCCCACGCTATACCACGGTAAAAAAGGCCCCTTGAACCTCGAAGTCGGGCCGTGTACAAACCCGCTTTTTCAGGCGTTTTTTAAGGCATCCCAGGAGGCTGGGTATAAAATCACAGATGACATTAATGGGTTTTGCCAGGAAGGGTTTGCGCCCTTTGACCGGAATGTTAATAATGGTCGAAGGTGGAGTGCTGCGCGTGCATACTACCACCCGGTCAAGAACCGTAAAAACTTAAAACTGATTACACGGGCTTTGACAACAAAAATTCTCTTTGAAGGAAAACAGGCCACTGGCGTAGAGTTCACAACTGGTGGAAGCAACTCCCAGAAAGTATCTGGCGGTGAAATCATTTGCTGTAGCGGAGCAATCAACACACCCCAGCTTTTACAGCTTTCCGGCGTTGGTAATGGTGATGATCTTCAAAAAATGGGCATTGATGTTATTAACGATCTTCCTGGTGTTGGGGCAAATATGCAGGATCATCTTGAGGTTTACATTCAATATGCTTCCAAAAAACCAGTATCAATGGCTCCTGCCTTAAAATGGTATAACAAGCCGTATATCGGGTATCAATGGCTGTTCCACCGAAAGGGAGCAGCAGCTACAAATCATTTCGAAGCTGGCGGCTTTGTTCGAAGTAATGAAACAGTCGATTATCCGAATGTGCAGTTTCACTTTCTGCCCCTGGCGATACGCTACGATGGAACAGCACCATCCCAGGGCCACGGTTATCAGGCACACATTGGCCCAATGTACTCCAATGCAAGGGGACAACTGAAAATCAAATCTAAGGACCCACGGGTTCACCCAAGCCTTGTGTTCAACTATCTCTCCACTGATCAGGATCGCCAGGAATGGGTGGAAGCGGTAAAATGTGCCCGCAATATTCTAAATCAGCCTGCCTTTGATGAATTCAATGATGGAGAACTTTCACCCGGGCCAGGCGTGAGCACAGATGCTGAAATCCTTGACTGGGTTGCGGCTGATGGCGAAACCGCCCTGCACCCGTCCTGTACATGCAAAATGGGCGTTGATGAAATGTCAGTTGTAGATCCCCAGTCTATGAGCGTTCATGGCTTAAAGGGCCTGCGAGTCGTTGATGCATCGGTTATACCGTATATTACAAACGGCAATATCTACGCACCTGTGATGATGATAGCAGAAAAAGCTTCGGATCTGATTCTGGGTAATGCGCCCCTGCCATCAATGGATTTAGGCTTTTACAGGCATGTGAGGACTGATAAGTAAAAAAAATATGGAATAGATTATAAAAATTCGGTTTTTACTTTGCTTGAATTATTGTTTTTTGCACTTCATCATTTAGTAATCTGATTATTTACAATTATATTTATATGTCACTCCTGCGGGGCTTATTTGAAGTTGATGTCAGAACAATCTTTTTTTTACTTCACCAGCAACGGCAAATTTAAACCGGAACCTTATTCTGACAAACACTTTATTCAAGTAGTTAATCCTTTTTTTGCTCAACAGCTTTGCCATCCTTGATTATTTCCTGCTCTTCGCCGTCCTTTGGATCTACAGGTTTAATGCTCATGGATATGTTGAATTTTTTTAACGTTAACACTAGCTTTGTTAAAACTGAAATCAGCTTACTTTTAAGGTTCTCGGTTTCCTCTTCAGATAAATAGGGGAGTTCTTTTCTCAATTTTTCAAAAAGCTGTTGCTGCTCTTCGGGTGAATAATCAATCGTATTTTGTCTTAGTGATGATAACTCATTTGCAGTTTGAGCAACCAAAAGCTGCCCCTTTTGTTTTTCAGTTTCTTTTTGTAATGCTAAAAGTTCTGCCTTTTTCTTTTCAGTTTCTACCTGGGCCTTTAATAACTCTATCTGTTCTTCTGTAAATTTATCTGATTTTTTTATCGATTTTGACTGTATGGAAATCAAAGTCAAGCTGGCTATTATAACTAAAAGCGGATAATAGCCTTCCAAAAATGGTAATATCGAACCATGTCTTATCTCTTTGATCTTAAGAGAGTCATTGTCTTCAAAAGCTCCAAATAAATCTGAGTTTTCAAGCACTAAATCCC
>JAOZSB010000510.1 GCA_029939895.1 Desulfobacterales bacterium | reverse complement strand
TTTTACGATATAACTTGTAAGGTACTCTGCATCCTTTGGGGAAAGGTTGAATTTCAGGCAGGCCTCTTCAACAAGTGCCACACCGTTTTTATCTGTACCAAACTTCCTCTCGTCAGATATCCACTTAACTGCTTTTCTTAAATCATCGCCTTCCGGCTGTAGTGTGGGCATAAATAGAACCCCAAAAATTTTATACATTAACAACAAAACTACTTAACTAATTTATCCATATGGTTGACAAGGAAATAAGCAAACCACATGGATAAACTTAGATTTTTAGCGAAGGTTTTTGCTTTGTTTATCCAAGTGGTTCGGTTATACAATAAGCAAAAAATCTCTATGGGATATGGCTAAGGCTGAAGGTCAACTTCAATCTAAAAACCTTAGTCCTTCATCACGCTGTCAACCTGGGCCTTATATGCAGGGTCAAGGGCTACAGCCTTTGCGAAATAGCTTTTAGCTACGGCTTTATCGCCCCTGTCCAGAGCATCAAGCCCTTTGGAAAACAACAGTGCTGCCTCTATATTGCTTCCTTTTTTTACTTTTGCAGGCTGTATAGCTGCCTGCAGAGAAGATGCGATTTTCCCTGCCAGACTTTGCTCAAGCTGCATAAAATCAGCACTTTGTCCGGTTATTGATTCTGCAAGCATTGTTTCGCTTGTCTCGGTCTTGATTATTCTGAGATCGATCCTTACCTGTGTTCCAAGAACCATATAGGAACCAAATGCAATCGACTGGGCACCGAGTATCTGCCCGGCCTTTATCGCAGTTGCGCTGTCGACTGCCCCGCTCTGGCTCAATGCAACTTCCTTGAGAATCGCCTGTATCTTGTTACGCTCAATCACTTTTAAACCGGCACTTCTGGTAAGATCGGTTATCAGCATTGCCGCAAGCCCCTTGCTCAATGGTGCGAACTTTTCCGGCTCTGTTACGGAATTATTTTCAAAGGGCAGTATGGCAAGGGTCTTTGGCGGGCCCGAAACTCCAGTGTCAACCGGCCCGACTGTCTTCTGCTTAGTCACACAACCTGATGCAAAAATTATCAACACAAAAAAAATTGTACCGATCCGAAAAACAGTTTTCATCATAGTCTCCCAATAAACTTAAATGTTTTGTCGAAGCCAAACCCCTAGTTTATACCTAAGGTCTGGATATGAAATAAGCAAAAAAGCTCTTATTAATCTAAAAATTTTAAAGCCGCGATAACTTTTGTTTATTCCTCAGGCCTGGTTATGAAATAGGCAAAAAAACTCTTGCTAAACTGTATTTATGATTTCAAAGTATTTATTTCTATAAATTTTAAACCTGAAATCATAAAGTGTATCTATCCCAAAATGGGAACACTTCCCATTTTGGGACAAATACATATAAACACGATCTATTACCTGCCGAGCTAAGAACACACACCCGGCATAGACTTATTAGTAGCTACTACCACCGCTATCACCATCGCCACCTTCGCCTGTCCCGCCGGTCTCGCTGTCAGACTGCCTTTGAGCACCGGCTGCCTGTTCGTATATTTTTTCAACCTTGCCCGCAAGGCTCTTTGCCTTCATATTGCTCAGCTCACCGACAGAAGGAGCGTCTTTGCTTGGGCAGGAATCCTTTCCATCGCTGGCATCTTTAAACCTTGGATCTTCTTTCAACGCCATTGCATAAAGATCCTTTGCTTTTTTCCAGTCGCCAGAATCCAGAGCATCAAGGGCCTGACCATAGTAGATAAATGCCTTGAGATTTTTGGTTTGAATTTCCCCAACAGCAGCCTTCTCATCATCGGTAAGGGTTATCTTTTTCAGGTCTGCAATATGCATAACAATTGCTGCCGGCAGATTAAAAAAATCAGCCTCATCCACATTTACAGCAGAGGAACCGACTGTTTTGCCTTCCTTTGCAGAAGCCAGTGTCGTCACTGCATTGATGCTTCCCTTTGAGAGATTCCCCACAACTACAGTCTCTGCGCCTAAAAGTCTTCCGATCTTGGGGGCGGTTGCAGGATCAACAATCCCGGTCTGTCCCAGCTTCATCTCCTCAAGAAGCGCCTGCACCCTGACACGCTCTAACACTTTGATAGATTTAATCTTTGAGAGATTGGTTATAACCATTGCAGTAAGGCCTTTCTGAAAAGCCTTCAACTCCTTATCAGGAGATAGATCATCGTAATAGCATACTGCAACTGTATTTGCTCCGGGTTCAGAGGTCATCAGTTTTGACTCATTTGCTACTGCACTTTTAGCAGCTTTTCTACTCGCTGCAATCTGTACAACGGTAAGCAGCTTTTTGATCTCCGCTTCTACAAGAGGTTTGTGCTTGTCCTTGTAACTCTTCCAGACCTCAACAGCCTTTGCATATTCTTTGTTATTGAGATACGCCAGCCCAAGATAAAAAGAAGCATAGGAATCTTCTGGGTCTTGCTTTCTCACGATCTCTAATTCTTTTATGGCGTTGTCAATTTTTCCTGTTTTAATGTAAGCAAATCCTAGTCGCCCTCTTGCTTTCACATCGTCAGGGTTTTCAACAAGATGCTGTTCTATCATGGGCACTGCATCTTGATATTTACCCATGCTTAACTTAATTTCAGCACCGACATACCCGCCACATCCATAAAACATGAACATTGACATCATTAATGCGGTCAGACATAAAACATAACTTTTTTTCATAATTCCCCCTTTTAAAAATAAAAATACATTAT
>JAOZSB010000509.1 GCA_029939895.1 Desulfobacterales bacterium | reverse complement strand
TCACTATAGCTGACAGCAATCGGCCTCGCCCTTTTTTACCTGACCCTGCCCCCATCCCCCGTATCAAAGTGGGCTTTCCTTCCATTCAACAACCCTTCCACACATTTATTCTTGCGATGAATACAGGGATTTGCTACCTTGAATTTTTACCACATACTCGCAAACGACCCTTTAATACGCAGGGAGGCCCCACAATGGCAAACCCTGAACATGTGAAGATTTTAAAAAAAGGTGTTAATACATGGAATAATTGGAGGGATGATAATCTTGCCATTACCCCTGATCTCACAGAGGCGAATCTTCGCAGGGCATATCTCAACAGGGCGGATCTCACCGGGGCGGATCTCCTTTTTACAATTTTTGGTACCTCAAATCTCTCAGATACGAATTTCGATAAAGCTGAACTCGGTTATACACACCTTGCAAATCTTGATCTAAGCTCAGCTAAAAATCTTAAAAGCATAAATCATGCTTATCCTTCAACAATAGGAATTGACACAATATACAAATCTAAAGGCAGGATTCCAGAAGTATTCCTCCGGGGCTGTGGCGTGCCGGATGTATTTATAGAATATATGCCTTCCCTTGTTGGTGCAATCAAGCCCTTTGACTTTTATTCCTGCTTTATAAGCCATTCTACGGAGGATGGGGAGTTTGCCAAAAGGCTCCATGAAGGGCTTCAGAGTGCAGGAGTCAGGTGTTGGTATGCGCCCCACGACATGCAGGGTGGGAAACCTATAGTTGACCAGATTGACAAAGCAATCAAATTTCACGACAAGCTCCTTTTGGTTTTATCCACGGAAAGCATGCAAAGCAATTGGGTTGAGGCAGAACTCATTAGTGCATTGAAAGCTGAGGAGAATTCAAAAAAGCGGAAGCTGTTCCCCATCAGGCTTGCTGATATGGATTCGATAAAAGCATGGAAGTGTTTTAACTCAGATACTGGCAAGAATATGGCAGCCGATGTCCGAAAATACCACATCCCCGATTTCAGCAACTGGAAAGACCACGACAGCTACACCAAAGCCTTTGACCGCCTGATCCGGGACCTTAAGGCAGAAATGGAATAGTATTTGATTACAATAGACGATGTGAACGCAATTTACAGGCAGGAAAAGCCTGTGAAATAAAATTTTGCTGAATGCACCTTAAAAAGAACTCCATTTGCGGGGTGCGTTCTTTCTTCTCTGGCTGGCGATTGCTGCCCGGATGTCTTTCAGGGACAGGTAGTCAAGCTGGCGCAGGATCTGGCCTATAAAGATATGAAACCGTTTTTGCAGCAGGAGTGCGGTTTCAAGCTGGGTCTCGTCTATTTTTCCGCTTCTAAGGAGAACTTCACCGATCTTACTAGACTTTTTCAGCCCTCGCAGCTTGCCCTTGAGCCCGCCAAACCCTTCAAGGGGAGACTGTCGACGAAGGGCCAGAAGGACTCTGTTTTTGTTTGCCGGGGCAAGCTGCTCCAGGGATTTTATGGATTCAACTACAATCTCGTAATTGCTTGATTTTAAGTATGTAAACAGCGTTCCCATGGACGATTTAAGCCTGTTGCGTCCCAGGGACTTGACGATATATTTTTGAAGTGCGTGGTCAACACGTGGAACCAGTCCTGCAAGGTATTCAGAACACTCCTGCGTACCTTTTCGGGCAATAGCATCAACTGCGGCAATCTTTACAAAGGGATTGCTGGAATTCTCCAGCCTGAATGCAAGGTCCTCCAGGGGCATACGCACTGTAATTTCGTCCGCAACATTGCCGTTGCCTTCCTGGGGCTGATACTGGTAGTGAAAACGGCCTGTCTGGTTGATCGAAACCTTGGGGATACCGCTTTTCCCGGCTTTTTCCTTTAGCTCCTTTACCAGAACCTTGTACGCATCCAGCACTGCATTGAGTTTCTCGGTGTCGCCATGATTTACGGCAGTGTCCGGGTGATAGCGCAAAACTGCTTTTCTGTACGCCCGTTTCACGTCTTCAATGCCTGCTGCTGCTGTCACACCCAATTCAATGTATGGATTCATATGACCTTTCCAAATTTGCCCGTTAAAAGAAACCCTACCTGATTATATATATGTTACGATATATTATGTTCACATATAAACATATAGATATACATATGTCAAGTTATAATATAATTAAATATAATTTTTTATCAAAGAGCATAATTAGCATATAATTTCGTCCAATTTAATATAAAACATGGGCTTTCGAACATGCACCAGCACAAAGGTGCGCCCGGCTTGGAAAAAATGGTGGCATCCTCCCCTGAACTTTGGGTGAGATTACACAATTTGGCGACAGGGCCACTGGAACTCTCGCTCTCACTCAGAGCCTCGGAACAAGAATTGTGATTATTCAGAAACATTTTTTTGAGAATTGCTATGGGGATTGAATCGTGAGGTAAAACATATTTGCTGGAAGAATTATGTAAAAAATTTTACGGGGAGGCTTGGGGGAAGCTTTTCCATAAAAAAGCCTCCCCCTGCTTATGAATACTTTAAAAATCAGCTAAACAGTTCCGGCCTGAACCAGCTTTGCAAAGTGTTCAAAGGATCTGTCGTATGTTTTTTCTGCATCAGCATTAAAGCAGCACCCCGGCAGTTGCCTGCTCCTCAGGTGGTATGCGATGCACTCGCAGCAAATGCCCTTCCTTGCACATGGTTCATATGAGCATGTACATTTTTCCAGGTTTTTATCTTTTTTACATTCCAT
>JAOZSB010000508.1 GCA_029939895.1 Desulfobacterales bacterium | reverse complement strand
CGTACTCGGTTGTACGCTGAGGATTATGTTTTTTTTCCAACGAAGAGCTTGAGTGCGAAGGCAGTTTTCATTCAGGTACATCGATTAATTTAAGTTTATTAGGAGTTTATATGGGTTCATTGACGGAAGCATTTAATGATGAAACGAAAAAACCAGGGATTGTGTCTGCTTGTGCTACTCTTGTTAATAGCGAGGTAAGTAAAAAAAAGGGTGCATCAGGTTTTGTTATTAAGACTGGGTATAAGGCGTTTAAGAAGTTAAAGCCTGGAATCGTTGAATCAGCAGTAGGTATTTTGTATAATGACTTCACCGAAGTTCTGGATAACTATTATTGCAAGTATTCTGATGAAAACAGTGACAGCAGTAATGAGAAAAATAGTGAAGTAAAACCTGGAAATGGATTTGCTGACTGGCTTACAATCAGAGATAAAGAAGTTGCAGCCGATTTTTTAAAAATAGCCGATAAAATTGTAGCATCGGTTGAAAAGGGCGGCATTAAAACAATTTATAAAAGCATGAGAAAACATGCTGAAAAAAATGTGATTGAAGCTGTCCCCGGCATTGGGCTGATGGTCGAAAAAAGTATGAAAGCGTGATTGTTAACCGATTATATATAAAAATTGTAATTTCCTTTGCGATTATCTTTGCTGCATATTTATCCGATTTAACTCATTTGCATGCAAGCACTTTGACTGGATTAACAGTATCTCAATATAGAGTTTACGGTGTTGTTTTTAAGGGTGTCAAAGGGATTGACAGTGCAGAATTAAAAGATTTGCTTGCCACACAGGACGAAGCCAGCTGGAAGTTCTGGGCAAAGAAAAAAATCGTGACACTCAATAATATTGAGGATGACATAATAAGGATAACCCGGTTCTACAGAAAAAAAGGTTATTACAATGCAGAAGTTACCTATAAAATTCTTACCCTTGATCTGGCCGAAATAAATAAAGACAGCAATAAGGACAATAATGAACAAAAGGAAGCAGAAAAAGATAAAAGCATAAAAAATGCAGTAATTACATTTAATATCACCGAAGGCACGCCTGTGCTGATTTCCTCTATCAAGGTAGATATTTCCGAAGATGTAAAAGCAATTTCAAAGAAAAAATTATTTGAGATATTAAGCATTAAAGAAAATGGTGTATTCGACTCGGATAAATACACTGAATCGAAAACCCTTGCCTTGAAATACTTTGCCAACAATGGCAGGCCATTTGCCGATATATCTGGCAGCGTTTCCGTTGACATAAAAAAAAATACAGCCTTTGTAAAGTACAAAATAAAACCGGGAATGGAGGCTTTTTTTGGAGAAATTCAAATAAAAGGAAACGATGGGTATGTTGACAGGGGGGTGATAGAAAAATCCTTAAGCTTTGAAAAAGGTAAGCTTTACTCTCAAAGCATGGTTGCTGACTCGCGGAGGAACCTTTTAAAGCTCAATGTTTTTAAGACGGTAGTCATAAGGCCTGTCAAGCCTGCGGAGGAAACAGGTGGGTCCAGAGAGGTGTTGATAGAAATTGTCCTTAAAAAGAAAAAAAGGAGAAATCTCAGATTTGGTGCTGGTTACGGCACTGAAGATGGTATCAGGCTTGTTGGTTCATTTGTTTACAGGAACACGTTTGGGTACGCTGATGAGACATCGGTCAGCCTCAAACGTTCTGACCTTGTTGAGAACCTTGAAGGGAACTATGTTTATCCTTACTTTTTCCATGAAGCGACTTCACTCAATATCGGGGCTGGAATCGAGCGTGACAAGTTTGAATATTACACACTGAAAAAAGTTTATTCAAAGGCAGCCATCGATAGAAAGCTCGATTCTGCCTGGTCAATAACCAGCGGATACAATCTCGAACTAAGCAGGCTGGAGGATTTAGAAATAAAGAGGGGCTATGAACTGGAACAGCTCCAGAATGATAACAATTATTTTATTAGTTCTGTTTTTGCAGGTTTTTTAAGGAATACCACTGATTTATATTTGGAGCCAACAAAGGGTTTAAAGATATCAGCGCTTGTAGAGGGGGCATCTTCTGTGCTGAGTTCAGAGGTTGATTTTATTAAGCCGGTTTTTGAGGCAAATTATTTTTTTCCTTTACCCATGGATATTGTTTTTGCATCAAGGGCAAGATGGCGTTCAATTAGTAAAACAGAGAACACTGACACGATTCCGATATTCAAACGGCTTTTTTTGGGTGGCGGCAATACAGTACGGGGATATGGTTACAGAAAATTATGGCCCCTGGATGAAACCGGAACGCCTATTGGCGGACTGGCTTCCTTTGACGGGAATATTGAACTACGCTTTCCGCTGTATAAAGATTTTTCAGGCGTTACATTTGTTGATGGAGGCGTTATCGACAGGAAGGCGTGCAGGTATAACTTTGACGATATGCGCTATAGTGCAGGTGTGGGGCTTCGCTACAAAACAATAATTGGGCCTGTAAGAGCAGATTTCGGTTATCAGCTCAACCCTGTAAAACGGAAAGAGCTTGGAGCTGGCACTGCATACCCGAATGAATACTTTGACGATCGTTGGAAATTTCATGTCAGTATTGGTCATGCTTTTTAAGTTGCATTTAATGTAATAAATAGATCCATCATGCAGGGGAAAGCACAATAGTAAACAGCCGACACTTAAAAGACAGTAACAAATAAACGACCGTACAAAAAGTGATTACCAAAAGTTTCATGGTCATTTTATTTGATATCTGATGT
>JAOZSB010000507.1 GCA_029939895.1 Desulfobacterales bacterium | reverse complement strand
ACCAGATGTTTTATTTGTTGAATTTATTGACGTTTTGTGTAATCATATATTATTGAATACTATGTGCATTACTTTGTCCTTTTCAGGTCTCTGGTTTTCTTTGTGGATTGCCGTTTTTTGGTTCTCCCCTGACCAGTTCCCAGGGGACTGTTTTAATAAAAGATTTTTTTATAATTTTGCAGTCAGCAAGCGAGGTGATTTGATATGGCTGATGAAGCTGCCAGCCCTGCCAAGGATGCAGGGACATTTGAAGAACTTGATATAAATTATATCCTGGATATTCCTTTCAAGGTAACTGTTGAACTTGGAAGTACATCCATGTCTGTCAAGACCTTGCTTGACCTTGATACGGGTTCCATTGTTGAGCTTGAAAAACTTGCCGGCGAACCACTGGAAGTTTTTATAAATAAGAAACTGGTTGCCAGGGGCGAAGCAATCGTTGCCAACGAAAAATTCGGGATTCGAATAACTGAAATTGTAAGCCCAATTGCAAGACTAAGGGCAATGCAATAAAAATCTATCATTTCAAACAAGCCGTTTTTGGATTTATAAATAATGAAAAAATCAGGCATGAACAAGGAGACACAGACTTCTATAGGCATTGCTGTTGCTGTCATTGCCGCACTTGCGATTGCCTTATCTGGCTATTATCAATACCGGACAAACAAAATTGACACCTATACTGAGCTTAACAGCCTGTCTGAAAATATCACCAGGCGACTATCCGTAAGCCTTGTTGAGCCACTATGGAACTATCAGATAGAACAGGTTCATAAGATTTTTGACGCAGAAATGCAGGACAAAAGACTGTTTGCCATCCAGTTGTCAACCCAAAGTGAAGAAGTGGGCCAGCCTGCCCTGTGGGGAAAAAAAAGAAATACCTCTTGGAACAACATACATTTTAAGGGCTACGTTCCCTATCCAGACAGATATATCCAAAAATCCAGCCTCATTTTAAAAGGCTCCAAGCAAAACCAGCAGGAAGTTGGCTCAATAAACGTTTATGTGACAAATCATTTTGCAAAAATAACCCTGCGCAGGGTTTTAATAAAACTGATTCTTGAGCATTTTTCCATAATTGCCCTTGTATGGATATTGGTAGTCCTGGGCCTGAAGCTGCTAAACGGAAAAAGGCTTGCCGAAGAATTTAACGAAGACCTGCTCAAGACCAACATCAAGATGGAACTTGAAATGGCCCAGCGCAGAAGGGCAGAAAAAGAGCTTGAGGGAGCAAAGGAAGCAGCAGAGGCAGCAAGCCAGGCAAAGAGCGAATTTTTAGCCAACATGAGCCATGAAATCCGAACGCCTATGAATGGCGTACTCGCAGCCTCCGACCTTGCCCTTGGCGAGGTTCTGCCCCCAAAGGTTGAACGCTACCTTAATATCATTCATTCATCTGGCTACTCACTCCTGGGGATCATCAACGATATTTTGGACTTCTCCAAAATCGAGGCTGGAAAGCTGGAGTTTGAAATTACCTCCTTTGACCTTGAAAAACTTCTCTCCAAAATTACAGATATTTTCATACACAAGACCTCTGAAAAAAAGATAGAACTCCTTATAGATATTGATCCAGACACTCCCATGAGCCTGGTGGGTGACCCCTTGAGGCTTCAGCAGATAATAACAAACCTGATTTCCAACTCTGTAAAATTTACAAGCCAGGGCAACATCATAGTTACTGTTAAAAAAACCAGAGACGCAGGCGATATCAAGACCATCCACTTCTCTGTAAAGGACACCGGCATAGGCATGAAGCCGGATCAGGCAGGAAATCTGTTTCTGCCCTTTACCCAGGCAGACGCATCAACCACAAGAAAATACGGTGGAACCGGGCTTGGCCTGACCATCAGCAAGCACCTTGTGGAAATGATGAACGGAAATATAAGCGTTGAGAGCGAACTTGGGGTCGGCACAACATTCCTGTTTGATGTTGAGCTGAGGCTGGAAAAGCGTAATGCAAACAGGCCTCGACACTCCGCCCCTATTGAATTCCGAAACAAAAAAGTTCTGATTGTCGATGATTCCAAGGAAAGCGGAATTATAGTAAAAAGAATTGTAGACTCCTTTGACATGGTAGGCGAGTGCGTGGAATCCGGCGAAGAAGCCCTGGTAATGATAGAAAAACACTCCTACAGCCTGGTGATAATGGACTGGATGATGCCGAAACTTGACGGCATAATGACTACAGAAATTGTAAGAAAAAGGCATGGAAGCGATATTCCTATTATCATGCTGACCGCCTTTGGAAAAGAAGAAGAAAAAAGGCTGGCAGGCGAAGCCGGAGTAAATGACTTTATTGTAAAACCAGTCAACCCTTCAATTCTTTATGATTCAATATCAGGAGTCCTTGGTGTCAAACAGATAAAAAAACCACCGGAACGCAAAAGCATCACAAGCTGGGAACGGTTCAGCGGGTCCAAGGTGCTGCTTGTGGAGGACAATCCCACAAACCAGGAGATCGCCCTGGAATTTCTTAGCCGTGTTGATGTGGACACCACCGTGGCATCAAACGGACAGGAAGGCGTTGATGCTGTCAAGGAAACCAAATTCGATGTTGTTCTCATGGACATGCAGATGCCCATATTAGACGGTTATCAAGCCACCGGAGTTATCAGGAATGAACTGAAAATGACTGAACTCCCGATCATAGCCATGACAGCACACGCCATGAAGGGTGATGAAGAAAAATGTCTTTCCGCAGGAATGAATGGATAT
>JAOZSB010000506.1 GCA_029939895.1 Desulfobacterales bacterium | reverse complement strand
AGTTTTGGTCGGGGCAACAGTCTATTATGATATTGATCTTTTACTGGGCTCTCTAGTCGCGTCTTTGTTTACCATGATCTTCTATATGCTTCAGGGTTTGATGAGCTTTAGCAAGTTAGTAGAATCTATGGTGGATGGCTTTAAGCTTATGTTGCTGCCGCTTGCCATCGTTACAGCAGGGTATCTGCTCAAAGAGGTGAATGATTCCCTCGGCATGACCCCCTATATAATGGATTTGGTGATACCTTATGTTGATAAAGAAGTCTTTGCTGCGGTTATTTTTGTAGTCATGGCTTTCATCGTATTTGCCACATCTTCCGCCTGGGGCATGTTTGTTATTTCACTGCCCATTATTGTTCCATTGGCTCAAGGTGTTGATGCTTCAATGCCACTGGTTATTGGTGCAGTAATGTCGGCCTCAGCCTTTGGCTGTCATGCCTGCTTTTATGGTGTTACAACCCTGCTTTCTGCCCAAGGTTCTGAATGTACAACGATGCAACATGCCTTGACCCAGCTTCCTTATGTTCTTATTGGTGGCGCATTTTCAATTATGTTTTTTTTGATAGCAGGCTTTACCCTAGGGTGAGGCTCGCTCGAGATACGAGGAATTTATATAATGAGTGAACAGATTTTATCCTACAAAGACAAAACGCCCGAAATTGCTGAAGATGTATTTATAGCACCGGGCTCTTATGTGATTGGCGATGTTAGCTTAGCCTCGGGTAGCAGCGTTTGGTTTGGTTGTACCTTGCGGGGTGACGACGTGAAAATTGTTATCGGCGAAGGTACAAATATCCAAGATGGTGTTGTTATTCATGGTGATGAGGGCGAGGTGCTTATCGGCAAAAATGTCACGGTAGGTCACGGTGTTGTACTGCACGGTTGCGATGTTCATGATAATGCCTTGATTGGAATGGGGGCGGTCGTCCTTGATGGAGCGGTTGTTGAAAGCGGTGCAATGGTTGCTGCTGGAGCAGTTGTTTCTCCAGGAAAAAGAGTAATCGGGGGAACCCTCTGGGCAGGTGTTCCTGCTCGAGAGATTAAAAAGATTGATACACAGGAAATGAAGGATATGTTTTTAGAAAGCGCAGAGGAATATCAGCAGCAGGCTAAAATTTATCTAAGTACAGAGTAATCTAAAATATTTTATGATAGGAGAAAACAGATGACTGACTCTACATACCCAAAATTATTGGAGCCACTGGATCTTGGTTTTACCAAGCTAAAAAATCGCGTTTTGATGGGATCAATGCACACAGGTCTTGAAGAGCACCCTGATGGTACGGCAAGAATGGCAGCATTTTTTGGAGAAAGGGCTCGAGGCGGCTGTGGGTTGATAGTAACCGGTGGTTATGGGCCGACCAAAAGAGGTGCAACTCATTCAGATACTAAAATGATAGAAACTGAAGAGGATATCCAGAATCATCAAAAAATCACGGCAGAGGTTCATAAATACGATAGCAAAATTTGTATGCAAATCTTGCACACGGGACGATATGCCTTTAATGGCAATCCAATCGCACCGTCAGCCATTCAGGCGCCGATTAATATGTTAAAGCCTGAAGCTGCAACAGCTGAGATGATTGAAGATCAAATTGTTGGTTTTGTAGACTTAGCATTGAAAGCCCAGCAAGCAGATTATGATGGCGTTGAGGTAATGGGATCCGAGGGATACTTTCTGAACCAGTTTACCGCACAAAGAACTAACCATCGAGAGGATGAATGGGGCGGCAGTTATGAAAACAGAATGAAATTGCCTGTGAAAAGTTTATTATTATTTTCCGTCTGTCAATGATGGATTTGGTTGAAGGTGGCAGCAGTTATGACGAAGTCGTTCAGCTTGGTCAGGCGATTGAGAAGGCAGGAGCCACTATTATCAATACTGGTATTGGTTGGCATGAGGCTCGGATCCCTACCATTCAAACCAAGGTTCCCCGTGCAGCCTTTACTTGGGTAACAGCCAAATATAAAGGTAATTTTACAATTCCTGTAGTGACATCCAATCGTATTAATACTCCTGACAAGGCAGAAGAAGTACTTGAAAATGGCGATGCAGATATGGTTTCTTTGGCAAGGCCCTTTTTGGCAGATGCAGATTTTGTTAATAAGGCCGCAGAAGGTAGGGCAGATGAAATTAATACCTGTATTGGTTGTAATCAGGCCTGTTTGGATCATATTTTTTCAGGAAAAATGACCAGTTGTCTTGTGAATCCAAGGGCATGTTTTGAGACAATAATTAACATTACTGCAACGGACAATCCCAAAGAGGTTGCCGTTATTGGAGCAGGGCCTGCAGGTTTGGCTGCAGCTACTACGGCAGCTAAATGCGGCCACAAAGTGACCATTTATGATGCGGAAAGTGAAATAGGTGGCCAGTTTAACGTTGCGAAACAGGTGCCGGGCAAAGAAGAATTTTATGAAACCCTACGATACTTTGGTCGCCAGTTAGAGTTGGCCAAAGTGCAGGTTAACTTGAATACTCGGGTAACGGCTGAGGAACTTAATAACAGTGATTACGATGAAGTAATTATTGCAACGGGTATCAGCCCTCGAATGCCGCCAATTAAGGGGATCGATCATCCAAAAGTGCTAAATTATCTGGATGTTCTCAAGTACAAAAAGCCGGTTGGCAAGAAGGTCGCTGTGATTGGGGCAGGCGGTATTGGTTTTGATGTATCTGAATACTTGGTGCATTCAGGCGTAGCCACCAGCCAAAATATCGAAGCC
>JAOZSB010000013.1 GCA_029939895.1 Desulfobacterales bacterium | reverse complement strand
CTTAAATATAATAAGTAAAACAGATTACTTTTTTACATCCTCGCTGTCACATAATACCGCTGCCTTCCCCGCTGGATCAGGGTGACTATGGATGATTTCTGGCGGCATTTTATTATGGCTTTTTTAAAGTCCTTTATTGTGTGTGTGTTAATGCCGTCTATCTGTCGAATAACGTCCCCGGGGCGGATGCCTATGCCGTAGAGGTATGAGTTGGGGCTTATTTTTGTTATAACGACTCCGGCCTTTGCAGATGTTTTTATTCTTTTGCGGAGACTGGCTGTCAGGTTTGATACTTTAATCCCCAGGAGGTCGGCTGCAAGTTCGAGGGCGAATTTTTCCGGAAACATTGAGGACTTCACCATGGAGCGACGCTGCCGGCTTTGCCGCAGTGTTGTGATTATGATGCGTTCCCCTGCCCGGAAGGATTTTAATGCTGCGATGTAATCTTCTATGGATCTGGTTTTTTTATCGCCAACCTGAAGTATTACGTCGCCTGCTTTTATGCCGGCTTTTGCAGCAGGGCTTGCAGTGGAAACTTTTTTGGCTATTATGCCCTGTTTGTCGGGGAGTCCCATGTAAAGTGCAGTGTTTGGGTCTATGGTTTGAACCACAAGGCCTATCCACGCTTGTTTTACTTCTCCGTAGCGGATGAGATCTGCCACGATTTTTTTGGCTTTGTTAATGGGTATGGCAAAGCATATGCCCTGTGCCTTTGCGTAGATGGCGGTGTTTATACCGATAAGTTCGCTGTTGATGTTCAGGAGTGGCCCGCCACTGTTGCCGGGGTTGATGGATGCATCGGTTTGTATAAAATCGTTAAGAACCTTGTCCTCGGTGCGGATACTGCGGTTGATTGCGCTTATTACGCCCGTTGTGACTGTGTTTGCAAACCCGAATGGGTTGCCAATGGCTATGACTGTTTCTCCTATCATGAGTCCGTCGGAGTTGCCCATGGATACTGCCGGGAGGATTTGCCTGGTTTTTATTTTCAGAACCGCCAGGTCAGAATCCGGGTCTGCACCGATTATGGTTGCGGTATATGCTTTTTCATTTTTTAGGGTGACGGTGATGGAGCCTGCACGTTCAATAACATGGGCATTGGTTAGGATCAGACCCTTTTGACCATCAATAATAACACCTGAACCCAGGCTGGTTCGTTTAACCTGCTGCCTGGTTCCGTAATCGAAAAAATCACGAAAAAAACTGTCAAACCGGGGGTCTACACTCCGAAAAGGATTGGCATGCGCCTTTGTTTTGAACTCAGAGCTAATATTTACAACCGCAGGACTGACCTCACGAACCGCCCTGACAACAGGGGTTGCCCGGTCAAAGGCCGATGCTGTACCAAAAAACAGGCTGGTGAAGACCAGAATTATGCAAAAATAAAAAAACTTGTAATTTCTTCGTATGTTTGTCATTTGATTCCTCTTGTAAAAATGAAGGGAAATACGCAAGCTCAAAACGATATAGCAAGACAAATTAAAATAAAACACAAAAAATTAAAAAAACGATAAATTAAAACTGGTAATTTATACTCGGTGAGATAAAATATAAATGACCAGGCACGTTAAACCAGAAACATTAAACCAAACATTTTAAACAGGCATATTTAACCAAGCATGTTAAACATGTTTCGTCAAGTTTGCATAAAAAAAAGAATATAACATGACAAAGCCAGACCTGCAACATATCCTCCCATTTGTGGAGATGCCGAGCCGATATCTTGGAACAGAGGTGAATTCTGTAGAAAAACAGGGCGCTGCCCTTAAGTTCTGCCTTGGATTCCCGGATATTTACGAAATTGGAACCTCCCATTTTGGGATACAGATTCTCTATTCCATACTGAATTCCAGGGATGAAATCGCCTGTGAAAGGGTATTTGCACCCGGTATGGACATGGCTGACCGCCTAAGATCCCAGGGGGAACTGCTTTTTTCCATGGAATCCCGGAAACCTTTGAAGGATTTTGATATTTTGGGTTTCAGTTTTCTGTATGAACTTAATTATACAAACGTCCTGCTCATGCTTGATCTTGCTGGAATTCCCTTTTATGCAAAGGATCGTGACAGGGATATGCCCCTTGTAATTGCTGGCGGGCCGTGTGTTTTCAACCCGGAGCCAATGGCTGATTTTTTTGATGTGATGGTGGCAGGCGATGGTGAAAAGGCTGTAATTGAGATTTCCAATGTCTGGCTTGAATGGAAAAAACAAGGAGAGTCCAGGGATAAAACCACGCTGCTAAAGGAATTATCGAAAATTGATGGTGTTTATGTGCCGTCTTTTTTCAGGGCTGAATATGATGCACAGGGCTTCCAGAGGCTGGTGCCGGAATACCCGGAATATAGTAAGGTTAAGCGGGCGGTTCTGGCGGATCTTGATGATGCGCTGTTTCCAGACACGCCAATACTTCCCTTTGGCAAGCCAGTACACGACAGGCTCCGGCTTGAGGTCGCCAGGGGATGCACCAGAGGGTGCAGGTATTGCCAGGCTGGAATGATCTACAGGCCAGTCAGGGAGCGGACTCCAGCCAGGCTCATGGAGATTGCCGATGCTTCAATCCGGTCTACGGGTTATTCTGAAATTTCTCTGCTGTCCCTGAGTACCGGCGATTACGGCTGCATAAACAGCCTTATGACGCAGCTTATGTCGTCATACGAGGATGAGCGGGTTGCCATTTCGCTTCCGTCTCTGCGTGCCGGAACACTTACCCCGGAACTCATGTCGCTTATAAAAAAGGTAAGAAAGACCGGGTTTACAATTGCCCCGGAATCAGGCAGTCAGCAGCTCCGGGATGCCATAAATAAGAATATAACCGATGAGGAAGTACTTGGTACTGTTTCATCTGCCTTTGCAATGGGCTGGAAACTTGTGAAGCTTTACTTCATGATCGGTCTTCCCTTTGAGACGGAAGATGACCGGGCATCCATAATCCGGCTTGTGAAAAAAATTAAGCAGATGAAGGAGTCAAAAGCAAAAAATATAAACGTAAGCGTGACCACCTTTATTCCAAAATGCAATACTCCCTTTCAGTGGAACGGGCAGATCACCACCGATGAATCAAGGCGGATAATAAACAGCATCCATGATGAAACCAGGAGGATCAGTGGTGTAAATCTTAAATGGCAGAATCCTGAAACAAGCCTGCTTGAAGGGCTTTGGGCAAGGGGCGACCGCAGGCTTTCAAAGCTTCTGGTCAATGCCTATGAAAAAGGCTGCATGTATGACGGCTGGTCAGACAAGTTCAAGTTTGATTCCTGGATGGATGCCATTGAAGAGACCGGCATTGATCTTGATTTCCATGTTCACAGGGACAGGCCCATTGACGAGCCAATGCCGTGGGATCACATAGATTCAGGCGTGGAAATTGAGTTTCTTCACCAGGAACTGCAAAATGCAAAGGACTGCATATTGACCCCTGATTGCAGGGACGGTAAATGCTCACAATGCGGAGTCTGCGACTTTAAGGAGATAAGGCCCATAGTTTTTTCTGATAAGGACTTCCCGGCTGACGGCCCGTCAGGTGATGTTCCTTCGGGTGATGTTCCGGCAGGTGATGATCGAAGGGCAAAAAGTAAAACAAAAGCCCCCCACATGGAGAACTCGGAAAACAGGTACATGGTAAAGTACTCCAAAACCGGGAATGCAAGGTTCTTCGGGCATATTGAGTTTGTGCATATAATCCACAGGGCCGCAGTCAGGGCGCAATTGCCCTTGAACCATACTGGCGGTTTTCATCCAATGCCCAAATTATCCTTTGGCAACCCGCTGCCCCTGGGTATGGAAAGCCTGGATGAATATTTCGTAGTGTCCCTGTCAAGCCCTGTAAAACCTGCGCTGATAGAGGGTCGGCTGGATGCGGAACTGCCAGAGGGAATAGAGATTCTGTCCTGTGGTATAGCTCCGCCAAAAAAATATTTTCGTAAAAATAAACTAATAAGGTATCGGGTTAGACTTTTCGATGGCCTTTTTGACGAAAAACTATTAAGATACTACAATGAAGCAGAAAAAGTACTGATTGAAAAACGGAAAAAAACTATTGACCTGAAAGAGTTTGTCAAAGACGCTTCCCTTCACACGGGCGAGGTGCTGGAAATATCGATATTTGACTTCCAGGGAAAAACCCTGAGACCCCTCGACTTTTTAAAGGAAGTGTTTCATTTAGACGATGAGACTATTAAAAAAGCGGAAATAATAAAAATATGTTCAGAAAACTTATAATAAATAAAACAGAACATGAAACAAGGGTCGCCCTTCTTGAAGACGGTGAGATTGTAGAGCTGTTTATTGAAAGAAACGATAATTCAAACATCGTGGGAAACATCTACAAGGGGCGTGTCCAGCGTGTACTTCCAGGGATGCAGGCAGCATTTGTCGATATAAGGCAGAATCATGCTGCATTTATTTGTGTTGGCGATATTGCCC
The DNA here is from genome assembly GCA_029939895.1 of Desulfobacterales bacterium. Taxonomy (GTDB): domain Bacteria; phylum Desulfobacterota; class Desulfobacteria; order Desulfobacterales; family JAOZSB01; genus JAOZSB01. Next base: position 26,971 of record JAOZSB010000013.1, on the reverse strand, counting down.
GCAACACAGATAACGATTATGAGCAGGTCTTTCTTGACAGCGTGGATGAAGAAGACTCCAACGGCAATGATGTTGCCCAGTCTGATTCAAGCCCTGCCAGTATGCCGGTGGAAACAAATCGCTTAAGCATTGTAGATCTCCTCACAGAGGGCCAGGAAATCCTTGTGCAGGTTTCCAAATCGCCAATAGGAACTAAAGGCCCGACAGTTACCTCTCACATTTCCCTGCCCGGCAGGTTTCTTGTGCTTATGCCGACATCAAATCATATTGGCGTATCCCGCAGGATAGAGGATGAAGCAGAAAGAAACAGACTCAAGGATGTAGTTACAAATTCCCGAAAAGGGGAATACGGATATATCATCAGGACAGCAGCAGAGGAAATGGGCGAAAAAAAACTTGCCCAGGAGATGCGGTTTCTGGAAAATCTGTGGCAGAATATCCAGAACAAATATAAGACTGCTCCAACCTCGTCCCTGATTCACCGGGAGCTGACAGTCGAACTCAGGGCAGTGCGTGATGTGTTTACCCTGGAGGCCGACAGGCTCGTGATAGATTCAAAATCCGGGTATAATTTAATAACTGCTTTTTTAAACGAGTTTAATCCAGTACTAAAAGACTCTGTCGATCTTTACTCCGGCAGTGAGCCTATCTTTGATGCATACAACCTTGAGGGAGACATTACCCGTGCCCTGAAAAAAAAGGTCTGGCTCAAGTCCGGCGGCTACATAATAATTGACCAGACCGAGGCTCTGGTTGCAATCGACGTTAACACCGGGCGATATGTTGGAAAGCACAACCTTGAAGAAACGATTTTGAAGACAAACCTGGAAGCAGTTAAAGAAATTGCATTCCAGATAAGGCTTCGTGACCTTGGCGGAATTATAATCATAGACTTTATTGACATGGAGAAAAAAGCAAATCAGGAAAAGGTCTTTAATGCTGTCTGTGAAGGACTTAATCGTGATAAGTGCAAGACCCATGTGCTGCCAATGTCTGAACTTGGCCTGATACAGATGACCAGGAAGAGGATTCGCAGGCCCCTGGGCCGTCTTCTTTGCGAGCCGTGCTTTTACTGTGATGGCGAAGGAACGCTCATGGCCAGGAAGACCATCTGCTATAATATTTACAGGGAAGTTCTTAGGCTGGCCCAGGACATGGTCGGGAAGAAATTGACGTTGCAGGTGAACCCGGCGATTGCAGACCTTCTTCATGGGGAAGAAAATTCAATAATAGTCTCCCTGGAAATGATAATCACCCGTCAGATTGTCATTTACCCAAATTCAAAGTTTCATATTGAGGAATTCGATATTGTTGAATTGATGGCCTGAGCCATTCCAGAGGCAGTGTCTATAGAAAGTAGAACAATTTGGTGTGGTTTTTATTACACCTATCCTCATGTGATTTCTAATAAATTTTTATCTTTTTTTAAAAAAAAACATTTGAGATTTTGTATCCTATAACATATGATAATGATTGACTGAGAAGTAAGCGGAGAGTTTTTTTACTTATTACAAAAGCCGAAATTTGACTGAGATTTGAAAAAATAGACAAAAAATTGTCAATAATATCAGATATAAAATAAGCTTGTCAGGAGTAAATAATGAAAACTAGAAAACTTCTACTGGTCGAGGATGAAGCTGTTATTCGGGAAATGATGATCCAGGCATTCTCAAAAAAAGGGTATACAGTTTTTGAAGCTGAGACAGCGGAAATTGGTTTGAAAATACTTGAAACCGAGACCATCAATGTGATGTTTCTTGACCTGAATCTCCCAGGTATGAACGGTGTGGAGCTTTGCCGGGAAATCAAGTCACACAAGCCCATATCAATAGTATATGCGGTCACTGGATATGCTTCCCTTTTTGAGCTGGATAATTGCCGTGAAGCTGGATTTGATGATTATTTTACAAAACCCGTCAGCCTTGAAAGTCTTTTTAAGGCAGCAGACGATGCCTTTGAGAAGATTGAGAGATGGAAAGACAGGAAGTAGCCATCAAGGCAGCATCAATTTTTGCCCTCAAGGGCCGGCAAATAAATACTACAGGAAGCATCCGGTCTTGCTGATGTTCCTTCCCATACTGCGGCCAACCTCATTTTGCGAGGTTTTTTCAAAACAAATAATCCCATAGAGCTTTTCCGTTGAGATTATGCAAATAACAAAAAAAAGAATAATAAACGATAATGACAGGCGCGGTGCTCCGGGTAGTTTTATTGAACTTTCCAGGGGCAAGATCAATTATGATATTGCTGGGCCTGAGGAGGGGATCTTGACGGTTTTTTTAAACGGTCTTTCAACCCCTTTTTATATTTGGGATAAGAACTTTTATCCCCTTACAGCCAGTGGGTTCCGGGTTTTAAGGTATGATTATTTTGGCAGGGGATACTGCGACCGGCCAGAAAAAATCGCTTATGATTTTCAGTTGTATGAAGAACAGTTTCTGGAAATGGTGGAAAAATTTGCAGGCAAAGCCCCTGTCAATCTGGTTGGGTTGTCCATGGGCGGGCTTCTGAGCGTCTGGCTGACAGCACGTCACCCGGATATTGTTCAGAAACTGTGTCTGGTTGACCCTGTTGGGTTTTATTTCAAGCTGAACTGGCTGGCAAAGGCAATGCTTTCCCCGAAGGTTGTGGGCCTGCTGGGGCCCGTGTTTGGGGATGCTGTGGTTTTAAAGGGTGTAGAAAGGGATTTCTATAATAAAAAGCTTTTTCCCCAATACCGGGATAAATTTAAACCGCAGTTGAAATTCACAGGCTACACACATGCAGTAACCTCCAGCATTTTAAATCTTTTTACAGTTGATTCCTATGATTCGTACAAAAGGGTGGCAGATTCAAAAATACCTGTACTGCTTATATGGGGAAAAAAGGACAAAACTCTGCCCTTTAAGCACCACAAAGAAGTTCTTGCAGCTTTGCCCGATGCACAATTTGCCGCGATTGACGGTGCAGGCCACCTTCCGAACTATGAACAGCCTGAAGTGGTGAACGGGCTGCTTGAAGAATTTTTATCCCGGTAATTCAGATATAATTTGTCTGGCTATAGGAGTTCTCATATTAACGTTGACGATACTTACACTTATGTCGTTGGGTTTTATATCTCGCCCCTTCAGGGCCTGGTCGATTTAAGGGGAATATATTTTTGATAAACGCTCTAATTTATCCCTGCTCATCAAATAATGCCCCGCCATTACGATGATCTGCCGTGACATTTTTTATATTTTTTATTGCTCCCGCACCAGCATGGCTCATTACGGGTGAACTTTAATGGTTCAAGCAATATGCCCTCTGCATAATACCATTCACCGTCTTCTTTAATAAATCTTGAATTCTCGTGGAGCTGTCCAGGGCCGTTGCTATTATAAAAGGCTGCAAATTCTACATACCCAATACCATTATCAAGCTGGCTGTTATCTGCTTTAATTATCTTCAGGGCCACCCACTCGGTGTTTTGAACTGTATTTTTTAGTGCCTGCCTGTCATGCTGGCCTTGAGATTGAGGGTGGTGGGAGTTGAGCAGGTATTCAACATTTTTTGTGCAGAAAGCAGAAAACCTTGAGCGCATCAACTGTTCCGGGAGTTCCGGCTTTAATTCCCCGGAAAGGAAGGGGCCGCAGCAGGCTTTAAAGGGTTTGTGGCTCCCGCAGCAGCAGGGCTGGTTTTTCATATTAAATCCATTATCCTTTATATAGGGTATGAATATCGGCAGATTATTTTTGTGCCTGTTTTAATTTTATTTAATCAATCCCATTTTCAGGCTGGCTGTTAGAATTGAGTGAATTCCTTGATAATTTTCTGGACTTCACCTGATTTTTTCATTTTGTGAATCTCAATATCAAATTTAATTGTAAAATCTTTCTTGAACGGGTAGTTTTTTTCATCGTCTACATCGGTATATCCAAGATACCCTGCATTGGTGTTAATTGTTGCGACTTTAACCAGATTCACACCTTTATCGAATTTTTTATATTCGCCCGATGTCTTCAAATTTTTTACACTCCATGCAAAGGGCAGCTCTGAGTAGGCAGTACAGTCTGCTCTTTTCTTTTGGAGCATCGCAAGAATATTGTTTATCTTTTGGACTGACTGCAATGTAATATCACCATTTTTTACCATCTCTGCAAACTTGACTCCTCCACGACCATCGCCGTTGAACATCACAAATGATAATCCCTTATAGTCTTCCGGGAAATTGGGACGGGGAGTCCGGGCTACATCTTCACGACAGATTACTACATCAGACTGATGATGAAGTTTCAGGGAATAGGGCCAGATATAAGGTTTTTTAGTATCATCTGTCAGCCAGTCATGGGCATGAAAATATGGGGGCAAAATTGCAAATACCTTTCCTTTTTTTGTTAGCCTTTTAGCCCTGGCCCAGGGCAGCACCTTAAAGGTAACCGAATAATCAGGCATACGATCAATGGCTTTCCTGGTCATTTCAATATAGATACCAGTTAATTTTCCACCGCCATCTGCAAATGCAAATGGGGGCAGGATGTCGTATGTTGCAATCACAACATTTTGTACGGCAAATGCAAATACAGTTGAAATAAAAAAACATACAAAAAACAAAGCAAAAACTTTTTTCATGAGTGTTTCCTAATAATATGGTTAGTCCAGTTTTCAACACCAGGGGGTATTTTTTTGCAGTTTTGCCCATATTTAAATTCAGCTTGAGCTTAACAGGTAGCCGCAATTATTATTTTCACCATAGAATTTTCTCAAATACTGTAACAGCAATACAAAAAAGTAGATATAAGAAATCCTGGAATTCAATAAATTTTTTGCCATCAGTATTGCTTGAACTTAAACCGGCACAGGTTTTTTTTCAAAGCTCGTCCTGTAGGTAATTATTTCCCTATATCAGATTTTTAAGGGAATATTTTTCAAGTATTTTTTTCCGAAATCTGAATATTGCACATCCTCTACAGATTGTAACTATCTAATATATAATTAAAAATTGACAATGCAATAAAGCTGGCACGGTCATTGCTTTTTATCTTCACGTAAACTTTTGAATACTGAATTTAATGGAGGCCAACATGATATCAACCGGTTTTAATTTAGGCAACTTCCTGGAAGGATTTTCCGGATTAGGATTTGGGAAATCAGGTGCTAATGATAATGGGCAAACATTTGGAAATTTGCTTGGTAGTGCCATGAGCGGAAAAGACGTTAAATTTCAGGCCAGTTACAAACAGGTCTCAATCAAGGCCGAGTACACCACAGAGGAGTTAAGTACTCTTCGCGGGATCAGTAAATTGTCTGATCTTACAGCCGGAGAAGCACAAAAACTTGCTGGTATCGTGGAAAAGCTCGGACTCGCATCTGGAAAAGCCGGCAAGTCAGGCAAGTCAGGCAAGGGAGGACTTGCGGGACTCCATGAAGCCAAGGGCAAAGTAATTATTGAGCAGCTCAAGCAGTATTTCAAGGGCCAGGGTGTTCCCCTGGAAGATCTGGAAGTGAACCTGGACGGGTTAAAGGCTCTTAAGAATTTCCTTATTAACTCCGGGTTTGACAAGAAAAAAGTGAACGAGATTTTTGAGGAACTCGAAGGCATTGCAGAAGGAGATAATGTAAAGCTTTCAGATTTATTTTTCTCCCTTTCCAAGCTTGAAGACGCAAAACCAAATGAGGATGCACCCTTTTACCTTTCTATTGCATCGCTTCCCTACATTGAAACCATTTTAGGCGATTTTGGATTCGATGATGGCATGATTGAGCAGGCAATGTCTGGTGTAAATATAAAGGACAAGGGCCTTGATATAAAGAAGCTGACTGAAAACATCAGAGAAATTCACGGCAAAAACAAGGGCTTGATGAACCATATGGTCGATGGAAAGACCCAGGAAAGAATATGGGACAATATGTCCAGGGCAGGCCTTGGGGTTCGTGAAACAGGCGTAATGAGCGTTGAGCGGTTTGTCCATGTTGTTGAAATGGAAGTTTCTGTAAGGATGGAGTTTAAAACTGCTGAAGAACTGAACATGAAAGTAAATTCCAAGGGCCTGATTGCCAGAGGGGAACTTTTTGCCGAGAAGGTTGCGGCTAAAAAAGGCTTTAACATCGACAAGCTCCTTGCAGCCATGGAAGAAGACCCGGAACTTTCTGACAGGCTTATTAAGGCTCTTGATTCGGAGCAGCCGGAAAAGGGAATTAAAAATCTTTTAAAGGATGCCGGAATAAAAGCTGGCAAAGAAATAGAGGCAGAATTGTTGGGCGAGACAGAGAAAACCGCTCCAACACTTGCAAATGCCAAGGATTCCAAGCCCGCAAAAAACCTGCTTGATTTTATTGGCAACGTGGAAAAAAGCGAAAAAGCACAGGCAAACACCCAGATTACAACCGAGGGCGGGCTGGCAGATGCAGTGCTTAAAGATAAGGTTGCGGCTGTTACAGAAAGAGGCGCGGCTGTTGATATTAAGCAATCCCTTAGAAAAGATACCAATGAAACTGATTTCAGCCTGATGAAGGGCAAAGAAAAAAATAACCCACAAAAACAAGTTATTGCCCCTGATACAGAAATGGGCAAAAACGGAGAAAACTTCAAAGACCGTCTTGCAGAACATCTTGGAACAAAAAATAGCGGAGAAAACAGTCAGGCTCCAGTCAGAGAAGGGTCTGAGAATTTTGAATTAAAGGGCGAGGCTGGCAGGACAAAAGCTGGCGACGCAATAATTCAGGGTGCTGAAAACGACAAGGGCCATACCGCAGACAGAGGAACAGCATTAAAAAGCGGCTCCCAGAGCGGAAGAACACTCCCGGCATACGTCATGAACCAGGTTTCCAGAAAGATGTCCGTTGCAATTAAAAATAACGATAATGAACTGAAACTCCAGCTCAAACCGCCCCATCTTGGAAGAATTCAGATGAGCATAGAAAACGCCAAGGATGGAGTAAAAGTGAGCATAATGACCGAGCAGCACGCTGCAAAGGAAATGCTTAGCGCAAGTGTTGCAGAGCTTAAATCAACCCTGACGGAACAAGGCTTAAAGGTTGATAAAATTGATGTTCAGCTTTCCCAGGATTTTGAACAGTCCATGAACCAGGCCAGACAGGAAAATCAGCAAAACCGAAGCAGGCAGGGACACGGGCATGGGAATGCAGCAGGTGGAACAGCAGACGCAGGTGATGGTGCAGAAATTGCAAAATCCAGAAACGAGGATGCAAATATTTATCTGGTTGCATAAACCTTTGTAGCGTTTAAAAAAAGCTTCGACAAAAATTAAAGTTTACTAGGAGAAAAATCATGACAACAGCAATAGCATCCGGAAATGACAGCCTTGACGCACTCATGGCGGGTTATGCAGATCAACAGGAAAAGGAAGAAGATCCTCTTGGGAGGGACGCTTTTTTAACTATGCTGGTTGCCCAGATGCAGAACCAGGACCCTCTGAACCCAATGGAAGGGACTGATTTTTCCGGCCAGCTGGCACAATTTTCCCAGCTTGAGCAGCTTTTTAACATCAAAGACGGCCTTGACAACTTAAACACATCAGTAGGTGCTGAAGAGGCTGATAATCTGATTGATTATATAGGAAAAGAAGTAGAAAGCAGCGACAACTCAATGCTTCTTCTTGGCGGCATTCCATCTGGCGGAAGGTTTACGCTTGATGCTCCTGCTGAGGCTCTTGTCAAGGTATTTGATGAGTCAGGCAACGAGATAAAGAGAGTTTACAGCGGTAATTTAGAGGCTGGTGTTCACGATGTGAACTGGAACGGTACAGACCTTAACGGCAATATTGTACCCGACGGTATATACGGATTCCAGGTCATGGCACTCAATAATGGCCAGTGGGAAGCAGCACCCTCCACTGTAAAGGGTCTGGTTGACGGTGTCACCTACGAGAATGGATTCGGCTACCTGACAATTGACGGAAAGCTGATTGACCCATCAACGGTAAGCAAAATTTATCTTCCAGGCGAAACTAAAGCCGAGGATGAAAAAGCAGAATAACACGATGGATGGTATTACAAAATAGAAATAAAATTACTTAAATAGATTAGATAACCAAAGCAACATAGCATAAGGGGGAAAACCATGTCACTATCAAGTTCACTTTACTCAGGCGTCAGCGGTCTGTCGACCCTTGGTAATTCAATGCAGATTATCGGTGATAATATCGCCAATGTTAACACAGTCGGTTTTAAGCAGGGCAGCTATGTGTTTCAGGATCTCCTGAGCCAGATAACAGCCACACAGTCAGGTACTGCTCAGGTTGGTCGCGGTACTTCACTTGGGGATGTTTTTACAGGTTATGTACAGGGTTCCTTTGAAACTACAGGAAACACCACTGACCTTGCAATAGGCGGTGATGGATTTTTCATCGTAAGCGAAAAAGACGTAGATACTAATTACTACACACGAGCTGGTAATTTCCGTTTTGACAAAGACGGATACCTGACAAATCCAGAGGGCAAAATTGTCCAGGGATGGGAGCTTGATACCGATGGGGACAATGTCGGATCTGTAAAGAACGTTCAGATGGAGTCCTACACATCTCCTCCAGAAGCAACAGATCACCTGACGGTAATCACTAACCTTGATTCAAGATCAACAAGTGAATCAGCTATCCTGCAGAACGCATGGTCAGCCGATACTGACCCCAATATATCAACTTCAAAATACGAATATCAATCCACGGTAAAGGCTTATGATGCCCTTGGAAATACCCATGATGTCACCATGTATTATGACAAGCTTACCGATGACAAAAATGTATGGGAATACATGATAGCCTGCAACCCCACAGAGGATAAAAGAAATCTTCTTATAGGAACCGAGTCCAGGGGTATGATGGCAAGGGGCATGATAAACTTTAACGATGCAAGTGGTAAAATCGAAAGTCTTACCATGTACCGGATGAGCGGCCTTGCAACACTGGTTCAGGTTTCAGGCACAAATAACGACGAGGATGTAATTATCACCGCTGAAAATTCCGAAGCCATCACCAAGGACGGACACGATTTCAGGCTTGAGTTTGACGGAACCTCCTGGGCATGGTCAACGGAGACCGGCTACTCATTACCGGAGAACTATGCAATCACAACTTCTACTCCTGCTGTAATTCTTGATGACAGCACTTCAACAGAAGTCAGGATTGACCTTAATGATGACAATGAAGTTGATCTCAAGATTCAGCTTGCAAAGGTTCCCCAGGCAACAGATTCATTAAAATTTGACCTTAACGATCCAGACGGCCTGCATATACAGAATGTAATCAATACCACCTACAGCGGGGACACTGGAAATGATAATACAAGCATGACAATTAACGATTATCAGGTTATGACCGAAAATCAGGAAGATATTCAGTTAAACTGGGACTCCTACGAAGACGTATGGTACTGGAGTAATCCAACACAGCAGAACGTAACAGATACAACCACTTCCACTGGTTTTGGTGTACTTGATCCTTTTTCTGCAACCGAGGAGGCAGAAGTTGCCAGCCCGGAACTTATGACAGAATACCTGGACGACTTCAGGGTTGACTATTTTCAACACGAAGGAGTGGAAGACCTGACATTTAGTAATGATGGTGAGATAAATGGGCCCAACATTGTCATGACACAGGATAGAACTAACATGACCGTGGATACACCCGCTGGAAATCAGTATGAACTTATATATGACCAGGCTGGCGACACATGGTCATGGGATGTTACCGGAACAAACATAGACCCGGTTGCCCAGTATCCAAACATAGCTGCTATCACATGGACAAATACTTCAGGTGCTCAACAAATCGTAATAGACCTGGACACTACAGATGCTACCACAAATGATATTATTTTCGATTTTGCCAACGATCTTACCACATCAGCCAATGGCGGGACCATATCTTTTACAGTAGATGCTGACCAGGGCTGGGCATTCAATCACCCGGATGTGGTTAACGAAACATTCCTTGGTGGAACAGCAGGAAATACCAAGCTGACTGTTAACAACAGCAGCGCACTTTCACCAGACTTTAGAGACATGAGGCTTGATTACAGCAACAAGGGTTCAACAAATTATGGGTGGTACTGGAACGATCCTGTACAGCAGACCGCCAGCAATGAGAACACCAATAGTCTCAATGGTATTGCAGGAGCATCAGCACCAACAATCGTTCGAGCTGACATGATGAGAGAGTTTTCACAAAATATCAGAGTCGCCTATAACGCTGGTGACGTAGAACCTGGGCCGGTTCCACCACAGCATTCCGGCTGGGACTGGGCAATCGCCGGTCGCCCATCAGGGTCACCGCCTGCGGAATATCCAGATGCAGTTATTAACCATGCACTATCCAACGATACAACCCTGGTCATCGATATTGACAGCACCGACGGAATTGCAGACAATATCAGTTACACATTTTCTGGCGGCGGCGGAGCAGTAACTGGTGGTTACTTCCAGTTTGATGTTGATCCACTTGTCTCGACACCTCCGGCTGCTTACACCAATGCAGAGATCAAAACCGGAACAAGCAAGAAGCTTGAAGTTGATCTTGATACCACAGACGGACTGGCCAGAACCGATTTAACCTGGGACTTCACATCTTCGCTCAAGTCAAAAAGCTCAATTGAGTTTGATATTGAGACAGAAGCAACAACTCCACCCAGGGAATACCCGGATGCTACCATAGTAACGACAGTAACCGCAGGAACACCCACAGCATCAAGCAGCGCAGGACTTTTCATTGACATGAACAATGACGGAACCACCAATATTGGATGGAAGTTCATACCGCCCGCTCCAGTGGTTGACGGCTACATTACATTTGACATCGACCCACGAGTTCCACCGGAAAAATATCCAGATGCCATAATCGAAACCGCATCTGATGGAGAAAACCTGTACATAAACCTGGATGACTCAGCAGCAGAAGACAGCTATGATATAACCTTCTCCTTCACCAGTGAGCTTGGAGCCGACAGTACCATCAAGTTTGACATCGAGGGTACAACAGCCTGGAAGGAACTTGAGCAGGAAGACATAAACACAAATGGATTCTTAGAATTTGAAGCTGACTTCCTTGGTGCAGAAACAACCGTAGTAGATAACAAGCTTCAGAATACCAGGCAGCAGATTGAGTTTGACATAGGCTCAGTATGGAACGGCACCGATGCATGGGTAAACGATTCCCTTTCATCAACACAGTATGCAAGGTCATCATCAACAACCTATCAGGAAGCAGACGGCTATTCAGCAGGCGACCTCCAGAGTGTAAGTGTGGCCACAGACGGAGTCATAACCGGCGCATATACAAATGGTCAGCTTATCCCGATATACAGAGTGGCCCTTGCAAAGTTCCTCAACAATCAGGCACTGTTCAAGGAAGGTGGAAACCTCTTCTCGGAAACCAACGACAGTGGAACCGCTATAACCAATACTCCAGGCACAAACGGCCTGGGCAAAATTGCCCCGAACTCACTTGAAATGTCCAATGTTGACGTGGCAAACGAGTTTGTAAAAATGATAACCAGCCAGCGCGGTTACCAGGCAAACTCAAAGGTAATCACCACAGTCGATGCAATGCTCGGCGAAGTTATAGCGATGAAGAGATAAAAATAGACAGTAGTCATTAAAGATAGTAATACCATGAACACGAGGACGGCCCTCCCCCGGCCCCTCGTGTTCTTTTTTTTTGTTGATGGTGTAAAGGGGTGAGAGTTCTTGTGGAAGTAGACGACAGGGTGGATCAGGGCGCATGGAGTCATCTCTTGACACAGGTGACAATCAGGGGTATCAGTATAATCCAATCACATTATTTTTTTATTAGTGAACGGAGACACAGTGAAAAAAAATATTCTTTCCATGATTGCACTAACACTGTTTATCTGTTTTGCCGATCATGCTTCAGCAAACTATACGTTTTCCATTGATGAACGCACAATAGCGGAAAAACAGGAAGCTGATAAAACAATATCAAAGGAAGAGAGCAGGGCTGAAATATCGGTGGAGATAGGCGACAACTTTATCAGTGTTGCAAAAAACAACTTCAAGAGTATATATGACTTTGAAAACAAAAGGATTTATACTCTGGATCTGTCCCAAAAACGATATTCTGAAAAGTCCCTGTTTTCAGATATTGGTTTCAGGGAATATGAATTTAAAAACAGGCTCATGCTTGGTCAGGCTCTGGCTGCTGGTGATGTCAAGGACAATCCAATGCTGCCGATTTTAAGTGAGCATCTTTTTTCATTACAGCAAAAGGACAAAAAATCAAAGATCACGCAGACAACGCAGGAAAAGACAATAGATTTTGCAGCCGATGGTAAAGCACTGCTTTCATACAGCCGGAAGGGCTACCCGGTATCACGCAAAGACAAGGAAATGTTTGTCAAATTTTTCCGTTATGGTTATGCCGGGCATCCGCAGGTTCTTGATAAAATCCTTTCAGACAATATTATCCCGGATTTCATTCGCATTCATCGCTATAACATGCGTAGCGAGGTCTATCAATTATCAATATCCAGGCCCAAAGCCACGCCAGACAGGTCGTTTTCACTAAAGGGCTATGCCTCTGGTGCGTGGAAGGAAGACAAAGACCCGCTTTTCAACCATATCAGCAAATTACAGAATTCAAATACCATAAATCTTGAAAAGCATCTTGAAATGCTTCTGGATAATGCAGTCAGCTATTTCAAGGAGGGCAATTACCTGGACACCATGCTTGCCTATTCAGAATATAATCTGGCATCGGGTCTCCCTTTCCCTCCAGTATTTAGGGAACAGCTTGCAACATTAATGGAAAGCGAGGACGTGCTGCAATATGTACTTGCCCTGAAAGGCCCTAAAACAAAAGATGAAGCAAAAAAAATGTTGGCTGCGTTGAATGTGCTGGAGGAGAAATCACTACATCGGGGCTATGTAGTCAAGATTACTAAAGCGAACATACAGACATCTCTTGGCAACAGGCCAGAAGCAAAAAAGCTGTTTTTGGAAGTCATTACAGCAAGTCCTCATATAACAGGTGTCTACATTAATTTGGGTAAGCTTTTATTTGATGAATACAACGCAGTCATGGCCTGGCAATGTTGGGATATGGCGCGTAAAATAGCACCGGAGCATCCTATGCTTACCAATGTCACCGCACATGAGCTACGGTTAGAAAAAACATATCCAGAGTTCTTTTAATAAACCATACTGGGGAAGATACAATGAAGCGGACAATAAAAAAACTTGCTGTTACTGCTCTGTTTGCGCTGATGTTTGTGCAGGCCGGGGCAGCAGCGGATCAGGTGCATGTGTTTGTAAGCATAGCACCCCAAAAATATTTTGTGCAGCAAATCGGCAAGGACCTGGTGGACGTACAGGTCATGGTGCAGCCCGGTGCAAACCCGGCATCCTATGAGCCAAAGCCCAGCCAGATGGTTGCGCTTTCAAGGGCCAGGGCCTATTTTGCAATAGATGTCCTGTTCGAGGACATCTGGCTGAAAAAATTCACAGGCTTAAACCCAAAAATGCAGGTCGTGCATACGGACATGGGCATTGAAAAGCTCCCGATCTCAGGACACCATGATGAAGAAAGCGGTCATGAACATGGTATCCTTGATCCGCATATCTGGCTTTCTCCGCCCCTTGTGAAGTTGCAGGCACAAACAATCCTGCGGGCACTCAGGGAGATCGACCCGGCGCATGGTGCTGATTTTGAGGCCAACTACAAGCGGTTCATGGCTGAAATTGATGAGCTGAACCTTCAGTTGAAGGCTGCCTTTGAAAAAAAACAGGGTATGCGGTTCATGGTGTTTCACCCGGCATGGGGTTATTTTGCCCGTGCTTACGGGCTTGAGCAGGTGCCCATTGAGTTTGAGGGTAAGGCTCCAAAGCCCGCCCTTTTGAAGGAGCTTATCACCTTTGCAAAGAAAAAAGGGATTACAGTTATTTTTGTTCAGCCTCAGTTTTCCGCAAAAAGTGCCACGCTGATAGCAAAGGCCATTGACGGGCGTGTGATTGTCGCCAATCCACTGGCAGAAGACTGGATGTCCAATATGCGTAAAGTAGCAAAGGAATTCAGGGCAGCACTAAAATAATGAAGAATTGATATGGATAAAAGGGGCAGAAAAACTTCAGGGCTGATGCAGATTCTAAATTTTTTTTGCTGCTCAAGTAAATATTTTCTTGACTGGATGGTTTAAACCTATATAAAAGAAACTACAATTAGATTGAGGGATAGTCTAATGGTAGGACGGCGGGTTCTGGTCCCGTTGGTCCAGGTTCGAGCCCTGGTCCCTCAGCCACAATTAAAGGGGTTGCGTATTTATCGCAGTCCCTTTTTTTTTGTACCCTCCTGGTTTCGGTATTTATTAGTATTATCTGGTTATGAAATAAGCAAAAAAGCTTATATTAAAGATTTCTATTGGAGCAAGGTGCATAAGCAGATAGTATTATTCTCTTGACTTTTAGGCGATTTTATTTGATTTTAATCGTTTGTAAGTACAATAATTTTAGAAAAAACTTGGTTAAAAATTATGCCATAAATCAGGACACACATTATGAATCGTGAAGATATTGAAAAAAAGTTGCTCGAAATACTCATTGAAGAGTTTGAGATGGAAGACCCGGGGCTTGATGACAACCTGCGAGAGGTTCACGGCTTTGACAGTATTGATGCGATTGAGCTGCTGGGGCATATTGAGCTGATATTGGGCTATGACCTGACCCAGGAAGAAAAGAAGCTGGCAATGGACATAAAAACAATAAACGATATTTGTGATTATGTGTTGAATATACATGAAGGTCGCAGTTAAAAAAAATCAGCACATAAATCAGAACTAAAAAATCATTATCAAACAACACTGCCTATGGATAGACGAGTCGTCATAACTGGTTGTTCGGCTATTACGCCGATTGGCCATACAAAAGAATCCATTGTACATGGACTGCAAGCCGGAGTGTCCGGTGTCAAGCCCTTGAAGGGTGATGATATTCTTGCAGATGTCCTTCATTCCAAGGTTTTTGGGACGATTGACTATGAAATTGATTATAATTTTCATAGAAAATTCACAAAGACAATGGCTCCGGTCTCCTTTTATGCCTGCAAGTCCGCAGAGGTGGCCCTGAAGGATTCCGGGCTTGACGATGAGTTCATTAAGTCAGGCAAAATAGGCGTGGCCTTCAGCTCCACCCACGGCAGCCCCACACTCCTGAAGACCATATTTGGCTCCTTTGCCAGTAAAGATAAAGAACAATACAAAAAATTAAATGCAGTTGACTACCTTAAATCCATGGTTCACACGACTGCGGTCAATATCACAAAAATGTTCGGCATCACCGGCAGGGTCATTGCCTCCTCAACAGCCTGCACCACCAGCAGCCAGTCCATTGGCTACGGGTACGAGGCAATCCGTTTTGGGCGGCAGGATGCCATGCTTTGCGGCGGGGCTGATGAGTACGACACCACCACCATAGCGGTTTTTGATAACCTCCTGGCCTGCTCCACCAAATATAATGATTCCCCGGAACTGACTCCACGCCCCTTTGACAAGAACCGTGACGGCCTGGTTGTGGGCGAAGGCTCCGGTACTGTGATTTTAGAGGAATATGAAAGGGCCAAAAAAAGGGGTGCGAAGATTTATGGCGAGGTTATAGGATTTGCCTGCAACAACAACGGCGGCGATATGATACTCCCCAATGTTAACGGCATAACCCGCACCATTGAACTGGGTATTGAAGACGCAAAAATTTCACCCGACAATGTTGATTTTGTAAGCGCACATGCAACTGCCACAAAGATGGGGGATGTGATAGAGGCACAGGCCATAGCTGCTGTTTACGGTGACGGGCCGCAGGTGTCGGGTTTGAAGGGTTATATGGGGCATACTATGGGTTCCTGCGGAGCCATAGAAATGATACTGACCCTTTATATGATGGAGGACGGGTTTATTGCACCAAGCCTGAACCTGAAAGAGATTGATGAAAGATGCGCCATGATAAAGCACACTCAGGAAGTCATGGATGGAAATATTCAAACCGCAGCAATTCAGAATTTTGCATTTGGCGGTGTCAATACCTGTCTACTTGTCAGGAAACTTTAATCTCGGCGGCAATATGTCTTTCCTGAAAAAGTCCTTTGATTTTTTTGTCACCATACTTCTCTGGTTTTATTTTGTTGGCGGGTTTTTCATTTTTTTCATTGCGGTTTATGCAGTGGCCTATGTGGTGTGCCGGGACAGGGAAACAGCGTTCCAGGCTGTTAATCACTATTTCTATAAGGGATTTTTTATTCTTGCCAGGATAGTCTGCCCTGGTTTGAGCATAGATGTTCCAGAGGAAGTGAAAAATATTGGTCCCTGTGTTGTTGTCTGCAACCATCTATCCTTTCTTGACCCTATCCTCCTGATCTCGATTTTCAGGAGAAATAAAACCTTTGTGAGGAGTGATTTTTTTCAGGCTCCGGTTTTTGGGTGGATTATAAAAACATCAGGATATATTTCTCCCATGACCAACCCGGCCCTGGTGGGCAACGCCATTGAGGGCATTGAGGGGCTTGAGGATTATATTAAATCCGGCGGGGTTCTGTTTTTGTTCCCAGAGGGTTCCAGGAGCAAGGACGGCAGGGTTGGTAAGTTCAGCAAGGGAGCCTTTGGCATTGCAAAATTATGCAGCGTCGGGGTGACTGCCCTTTATATTGAAAATACAGAAAAAGTTTTTACGCCCGGGCGTTTTCTTTTTAACACCCTTGAAAAAAATACAATTAAAATCAGGGTGCTAAAAGAACTTTCACCAAAATATGACGATGAATCCTTTTCTATTAAATCGCTAAAAGATGAAGTTCGAAATGTTTATGTTGAAAGGCAGGGGCCGAACTGATAATATAGATTTATTATCTGAAAAAATGTGGTTTATAGATGAAAATTCTTAATGTAAAATTCAGCAATATCAATTCACTAAAAGGTGAGTGGGAAATATCCTTTGATAAGTACCCCCTTGCGGATGCCGGGCTTTTTGCCATTACCGGGCCTAACGGATCAGGCAAGACAAGCATCCTTGATTCAATTTCCCTTGCACTCTATGGTGAAACATCAAGGCTACGCTCTCCATTTGATAGCATTTTAACCAGGCATACCTCTAAATGCTGGTCCGAGGTTGTTTTTTCCGTGGGTGATAAAACCTACCTGTCAAGGTGGGAGGCCGAGAAAAACAACGAACCTGAATCCACGCCTGAAACTGATTTTCCAGCACGGATGAAGCTCGTTGACATAAGTGACGGCGATAAGCTCCTTGAAGATCGCATGGATGCTGTAAAGATAATGGTGGCTAATATTTCCGGGCTTGATTTTAAACGGTTTTCACGCTCCATAATGCTGGCCCAGGGTGATTTTGCTGCATTTCTACTTGCCATTGAAAGCGACCGTGCCGACATACTGGAAAAAATAACAGGTGCGGAAATCTACACCGATTATACTGATACCGTAAAACAGCAGATTGATGAACGCAGAACCAGGATAACCAGCTTAAATGAAGAGCTTGGCAATATAATCCTGCTCGACAGGCCTGAACTTAAAAGTGTGCAAGACCGCATTGAAGAACTAAGTGCTGCAATAAAAGAGGATCAAAAAAATCTGGAAACCTGGAAGGAAGAACAGGGGCGGATCAATTCCCTGAAATTGCTTGAAGACAGCCAGGACAGCCTCCTGGTTACCCAGAGCGCACTCTCACAGAAAAAAGAACGGATGGCAGGCGACATTGCAAAGCTTGCGTTTTCACAAAAAGCAGCCGCCCGGATGCCGGAGATTGATGCCCTCAACGCAAAGCAGGAAAAGGTGCAGACACTTAAAAGGAGTATCACGGCTGTCAGCGAAGAGTTGCCGCTCCTTGAAGCAAAGCATGGCGAGTTTGATGAAGACTATCAAAAGGGAACCGAAAAGATTGATGCCCTGGTTAAGGAGCTGGAAGAAAAAAAATCTGTATTTGAAAAGGTTGAAAATCTCGACGTAATAATCACAGAAAACATTAAAAATAACTCAGTCTACATCGACCGGATTAAATCCCTGGAAGCCGATAACGGCACTGCCCAGGCAGAAGCAGAAGAAATTGAAATGCGGGCATCATATTTAAGGGGCAGGATTGCCGACCTGGAAGAAGTTCTGAAAAAACAGACTGTCCAGGGGCAGATCAAGGAAAATCTGGAATTTTTGCAATCCAGCCTGGAGTCCCTGGAAAAATCACGACGCAGAAGGGGCGAGATTGAAGAAAGGCTGGCCCAGACCAGGGGCGACTTTAACGAGGCAAATAAAGAATTTAAAAAGCATCAAAAAATCGAAACAAGGCAGGTAAAAAAAGCAAAAGTCGCAGAGGATGCACGCAATAAAGAGGAAAAAGCAGCCTTGGATCTTCTGGGAAGCAGAACCCTGGGCGACCTTGAAGCAGAGCTTGGAGCCTTGCGCCTGAAAGCAAATTTTTATGAAAACCTTGTGCGCCTTGAGGCAGAGTATGCTTCCAGCGTTTCCAGACAAAAAAAGGTCTCCAAACGCATCAACATAAGCGATGCAGCCCTGCCCGCAAGAAAGGCGGAGTTTACGGCCCTTGAAGAAGAGTTCAACCGGGAGAAAAATATTAAGGATGCCCTTGAAAACTCGGTTCAGCAGGAAATGCAGTTGAATCGGCTTCAGGATGATAGAAAAAAGCTGAAACAGGATGCAGATTGCCCCCTGTGCGGTTCAACCAACCACCCATACCTGACCCACGGGCTCCCAACCAAAGGGAATTCGAGAAAGGCGCTTGACCACCAGAACCAGCGATTGATTGATATTAAAAAAAGGCTTTTTAAGGCAGCCCCGGAAATAACCAGGATAGAAACCCAGAATCGGCAGGAGCTTTCCGCAGTAAACACAAAGGTTGCTGCAATCCTCAGCGAATGGGAACACACCACAAATGCAATGGGCGAAACCCTGGAAATTGGAACTCCAAAGGCTGTTAAAAAAGCATCAAAAGTGTTAAGGGCCGATATTAACCGGCTTGCCTCGACCATAAAAAAGATAACCCGGCAAAAGAAATCAGCCATGGGAACCAGCTATGTAATGCATACGGAAAAACAAAAGCTGGTCACTGCTGAATCTGATTACCAAAAAAGCAAAAGCAATGTTGATTCATACAGAAAAGACCTTGCTTACCAGGAATCACGAATAAAGGAATTTGACGCAGAAGAGGGCAGGGCGGTTCAGGATTTGAATGCTCTTTTAAAACAATTTGGCACAAAGATCCCCTCAAAGGGCCGGGAAATAAAGCTGTACCAATCCCTTGAAAAGCAAAGCATGGAGTTTGAAGAAAACTTCGCCCTTGCACAAAGGCTTCGTGCTGACCTTGAGATTGAGACAAAAAAGCATACAAAACTGCAATCTGAATCTGAGCATTTTAATGTGCTGATAGAAGAATATATGCAGACCCGTGATAAGGCAGAAAAAGAACTTGCAGATGTCAGGACTGAAAGGGAGCAGGCCTTTGGGCAAAAGGAACCAAAGACAGAACAGCGCAGAATCTCCGATGAGATGGAAGTATTAAGAAAGGAAAACACCCTTAATATCAAGCGCGCTCAGGAGCTTTCCACGCTCATCGCAGAAAAAAAGACACTGCTTTCCCGCCAGCAAAATTCAGTAGAAGTAACTGAAAAAGAAATCACCCAGGATCAGGAAACCCTGGATGCAAACACTGTGGCGGACGGTTTTGCAAATCTTCAGGAAGTAAAACACGCCAGTCTTTCCTCTGATGAACAAAAGGAAATTATCGAAAAGCAGCAGGCACTGGAAGATGAAATCCAGGAAACATCCGCAAAGCTCCAAGAAGTAGAAAAGCAAGTCACCGCAGGAAAGGCCACGCCTGTGGATTCAAGCGCAATGGCTGCTGCCGGGAATAAAATAAGAGAGCTGACAGAAAAAATTGAAGCCCTGGAAAAGGAGCTTTCCATTGAAGAGGAAACCATAAGACAGCAGGATTTCCTCCGGGAACAGCAGGACTCACGCCTTGGAGAACTTGAAAGGGAACAGACGGATTTGAGCAGTAAAGAAGAAGAACTTGCAGGTATTGAAAATCAGGGCGCAGCCCTTTTCAGACGCAAGGTTCAGGTGGATACCCTGGAACGGCTCATAAAACTCAGCAACGCACACCTCGACAGACTTAGCGGCAGGTACAGCCTGCGAAGAACCCCGGAACAGAGCCTCACCATGGAAATAATCGACACATTGTTTGGCAATACACCACGGCCAATCAAGACGCTTTCCGGCGGCGAGACATTCCTGATCAGCCTGTCAATGGCGCTGGGTCTCTCAGAACTGGCAGGCACAAAAACATCAATTGAATCACTGTTTCTTGACGAAGGGTTTGGAACACTTGACGAGGAGTCGCTGTATGTCGTACTATCGACCCTTGAATCGCTGCAACAAACCGGAAAAACCATCGGTGTTATTTCGCATGTGGGTGCGCTCAAGGACAAAATCTCCACCCAGATACAGTTGATGCGCCATGATGGCGGGTTTAGCAGGTTGAAGGTCGTTGCATGATTATTATTTAGACTTTTAGAAATAGCAGCACAAGTTATAAAAAAATATGCGGGAGCTCGGAATAACCGGGCTGAGAGGGGTTTTGTTTTTTTTATTACCCGACCGCTTAACCTGATCCGGGTAATGCTGGCGGAGGGAAACACAAAAACATGCCGCCTGCATCATCGGGCGGTTTTTTTTGTCTGGTGTCGGGCGAATATTTAAGCGAGGGCAGCAGTTGTTAGTTTTAAATTTATTTTCAATAAAATTGCAGAAAAGTCTACAAACAATAAAACTCATTTATTGGGGGCTATAATGAAGTCAGTATCAAAATTATTGGCAGCAGTATTAACTGTCAGCATATTTTTCTTAATGGGGTGCAGTGATGAATCCAGCAGGACAATTACCGTCATGACCCATGACAGCTTCAGCATCAGCAGGGAAGTGCTGGAAGAATATGAACGGACAAATAATATTAAGCTGAAAATCATTAAATCCGGGGATGCAGGCTCTGCGCTGAACCAGGCAATACTTTCCAAGTCAAATCCCCTGGCAGATGTGTTTTATGGGGTGGACAGCACCTTTTTAAGCAGGGCGCTTGATGCGGATATTTTTGAACCGTACGACTCGCCAGGTCTGGCTGATGTGCTGGAAGGTTTGAGCCTGGATAGCAAAAATCGGCTTCTGCCGGTAGATTACGGTGATGTGTGCCTTAATTATGATGTTGAATTATTCAGTAAAAAAGGGATTAAGCCTCCCTTCAGCCTTGAGGATCTGACAAAGCCTGAGTATGCCGGGATGGTCGTGGTTGAAAATCCTGCTACATCCTCGCCAGGGCTGGCATTCCTTCTTGCTACAATAGCGGAGTACGGCGAAGGCGGTTACATTGACTACTGGAAGCGTCTTATGGCAAATGATACGCTGGTTGTCCAAAACTGGAAGGTTGCGTACTGGGGAAAGTTTTCTGGCTCGTCAAATGGCAACTCAGGTGGGGACAGGCCGATTGTTGTAAGCTATGCCAGCAGCCCTCCAGCCGAGATTTATTATGCAGAAAAACCGCCTGAAAAGCAGAAAACAGCCGCTATTATATCGCCCGGCACTTGCTACAGGCAGGTTGAGTTTGCTGGAATACTAAGGGGAACTAAAAAGCGGAAACTGGCGGAGCAGGTGATTGACTTTTTTTTGAGCATTCAGTTTCAGGAAGATATTCCCCTGCAGATGTTTGTGTATCCGTCTAACAGGATGGCAGCGCTGCCAGAGGTTTTTCTGCTTTATACAAAACCATCTCTAAGTCCCATCAGCCTGGAGCCTGCAAGGATTGCCGAAAGACGAGACAGGTGGATTGAGGAATGGACAGCTGCGATTTTAAGGCAGTGATATGAAAGTAGCATTTTTTTTAAAAAACGCTTACAAAAAAAAAGCACATGTAAAAGCAAACACCTGGGGCCCGGTGATGGTTGTGGTGCTCCCCCTGGCGTTCCTGGCATTGTTTTACTTTTTTCCTCTTTTTGAAATTTTTTCTGTAAGTATTTTTCCAAAGGGCCGGCCCGACCTGTCCGGCTTTACAAAGGTATTTTTTTATAACTCCTATTTGCGGGTCATTGTATTTACTGTTTTTCAGGCTGCGATTTCTACGCTACTGGCTGTGGCGGTGGGAATACCCGGTGCTTATATGTTTGCGAGGTTTGATTTTCCCGGTAAACGCATCCTGAAAACCATTGCCACGATCCCCTTTGTACTCCCCAGCGTTGTTGCTGCGGCAGCCCTGGAATCAATCCTTGGGCAGCACGGTCTCTTGAACTCAGGGCTGAAAAGCCTCTTTGGGCCAGATTTTTCGGGCATTAACATTGAGCATTCTTTAACTTTTATTTTGATAGCCCATGTTTTTTTCAACTACTCCGTGGTGCTGCGGATAGTGGGCGGATTCTGGTCAAGATTAGATACCAGCCTTGGTGAATCAGCTAAAATGCTGGGAGCATCAGGATTCAGGGTGTTTTTTTCCATCACTCTTCCGCTCCTGCGCCCGGCTATTTTTGCAGCATCGCTTCTTGTTTTTATATTCTGCTTTTCCAGCTTCGGCATAGTGCTTATACTTGGCGGGCCAAAATTTGCAACAATCGAGGTGGAGATATACAGGCAGGCTGCCCACCTTTTTAACCTGCCCACGGCAGCCGCACTTTCAATCGTTCAGATAGTCTTTACCTTTATCATGATGTGGGTCTATACATGGCTGCAAAGATCCTCAGCCGTGAAGATAAACCCTGATTTTACGGGCCTTGGCGGCAGGAAGCCATCCCAAAAAATCGCATTGATTTTTATTGCCGTCAATTCAGCCGCCATTCTCCTGTTCTGCGGCGGCCCGCTTATATCGCTTTTCGTCAAGTCCTTTGTCACGCAAAGCGGGCTGTCCTTTGAGTACTACTCGGCCCTTTTTGTGAACAAATCCAATTCAATTTTCTATGCACCACCGATTTCAGCAATCGGCTATTCACTTATGTTTGCGCTGGGTGCACTGATTCTGGCCTTGATACTCGGACTTTCAGCATCATATTTTCTGGCAACTCACAGGGGTAAGATTGCAGGCATTCTCGACCCAATATTCATGCTCCCCCTTTCAACATCGGCGGTGACACTGGGTTTCGGGTTTATAATCGCCCTGGATCAACCCCCTTTGAATCTGCGTTCATCGCCAGCACTTGTTTTTATAGCACATGCAATTGTAGCATTTCCCTTTGTGGTCAGGTGCTTAGTTCCTGCCATGGTGAGCATTCCCGACTCCCTGAGGGATGCAGCCTCTATCCTTGGTGCGTCACCAGCAAACGTCTATCGCCATGTTGACCTGCCCATTACTGCCAGGGCGCTTGTGGCCGGGGCAATTTTTGCCTTTACAATCAGCCTGGGAGAATTTGGCGCAACCTTGTTTATAGCCCGTCCGCAGACACCCACAATACCGCTTGCCATATTCAGGTTCCTGGGACAGCCAGGCTCATTAAACTATGGACAGGCAATGGCCATGAGTACAATTCTAATGCTTGTTGCAGGTTTTTGCTTTTTGGTTATTGAAAAGTTTACAAGGCATACGGGGATGGAAATTTAACAATGAAACTACTTGAAACACAAAATTTTCGTTTATTTTCCATCGATAAAATTCGAATAATGCAGGGATTAAAGCTTTATAATGAAACTACTTGAAACACATAATATTGTTAAATCCTTCGCTCAAAACGGCTCTGAATCCACAGTCATCTCCAATGTGAGCATGGCAGTTGAAAAGGGGGCGGTTGCTGCGCTGCTTGGCCCGTCTGGTTGCGGGAAAACCACGCTCCTGAGAATTATTGCGGGTCTTGACCAGCCAGATGCGGGCCAGATTATTTTTAATGGAAAAAATGTAACAAATGTCCCTTCGCATAAACGGGGTTTTGGAATGATGTTTCAGGATTACGCTCTTTTTCCCCACAAAAATGTCGGCAGTAATGTGGCCTTTGGTCTGGAGATGAAAAACAGCCAGATAAAACCACAGGCAATAAACACCAGGGTTAATGAAGTACTGGAAACCGTGGGGCTGGCAGGCTTTGCAGAGCGAAGGGTTGACGAGCTTTCCGGTGGTGAACGCCAGCGTGTCGCCCTTGCCAGGTGTCTTGCGCCGGAGCCTGAACTCCTCATGCTTGATGAACCATTGGGTGCGCTTGACCGGGAACTCCGGGACAGGCTTATGCCGGAAATCCGCGCCCTGCTGAAAAACAGCGGAACCACCGGGATTTTTGTCACCCATGACCAGACAGAAGCATTTTCCGTGGCTGATACCATTTCGGTCATGTCCAAAGGCCGACTCTTAAAGATCGCATCCCCGGAAGTTCTGTACAATGACCCGGAGCAAGAGGAAACAGCACGGTTTCTCGGGTTCAGAAACATCTTCCCCTTTGAGCTGGAAAAAAAGTTCGTGTCTATACCTGGAATCGGCAGATTGCTGATAAACCAGGAACCACCGCCAGTTTCAGGACACCAGCACATGAAGGTGCTTATCAGGCCGGAATCAGCGGGCCTGTGTACGGGCAGTCATGTCCAGGGGGATAATATGGTTTCCGGCAAAATCTTTGAGCGCACCTTTCGGGGGGGATTTTTCAGCTTTGGCCTGGAAACCGATGCAAAGGCAAAGCTGTATTTTACAACACACGCAGGCAACCGCCCGCCCGGTATAGGTGAAGCTGCAACCTGCAACATTGACCCGGAGGGAATAAGGATTCTAAGCGGTTAACAAATTTAAAAGTGTATCAGAGAATTTTTTGTTTACTCATAGCCAGACTTTTCAGTACAAACTAAGCCGTTGGGCTCGACTAAATCTAAGTTTACCAGGAGATTCTTTTTGAAAAAAATAGCCATATTCGCAAACAGTTCGATTCAAGATTTTGAGGGAATAAAAAAGCAAATCAGCGACAGCAGCCTTATAATAGCGGCTGACGGGGGAGCAAAGCATGTCAGGTCACTTTCAAAGGTTCCAGACTATGTGATTGGCGACCTGGATTCAATTTCCAAGGGCGACCTGGACAAGCTGTCTGATGCCGGGGTTCCTGTTATTGTCTACCCCCACAAAAAGGATCAAACCGATCTGGAACTTGCCCTGAACCTTGCCGTTGAAAAGGGTGCTGAGGAAATTCTTATTTTCAGCGCAATGGGACTCCGCTGGGACATGACCCTTGCCAACGTGATGCTGCTTTCCCTCCCCATATTAGACGGTGTGGGTTCCGTGTGCATTATTGATGGGAAGCACGAA
The DNA here is from genome assembly GCA_029939895.1 of Desulfobacterales bacterium. Taxonomy (GTDB): domain Bacteria; phylum Desulfobacterota; class Desulfobacteria; order Desulfobacterales; family JAOZSB01; genus JAOZSB01. The sequence goes on along the minus strand of JAOZSB010000013.1, from coordinate 1,737 downwards.
ATAAGGTTATTGAAGGGAAATGCCACAATGGAAGTAGCAGGCACCCCCGGCGATACCCTGTCCTTGATTCCCGCAGGCGGTCTTGCCGAAGGTGTCGGCCTTAAAGGGCTGGAGTACCCTCTGGATAACGCCCGCATACCCTTTGGAAGCACATGGGCGGTCAGCAACGTTTTCAAGGAAAAGCGTGCATTGATAAGCCTGGAGGCTGGAATGCTTATTGTTGTGCATATCCGATTATAATGTCATTTCATAAAAACTCTTTACAACGGCAAATTATGATGCTAAATAAATCAGCTTGACAGAAACATCTGGATTTTTAAGAATATTCTGTAATAAAATAGTACTTGAACCTGGCGCAGGTATTGGCGAAAAAAGGGTTTTCGTATAGAGTGTAAAAAATAATTATTTATAGAAAGGGGGGGGATGATTTGGGCAGCGTCATCAAAAAAAGAAGAAAAAAGATGAGAAAGCATAAACATAGAAAGCTACTTGCACGTACTCGCCACCAGAGAAGAAAGGGCAGATAGCATCGCCTTGCGTCAAGGTCATTAAATTTTTAAAAAAGTCCCGGCTCACATCAAACCGGGGCTTTTTGTGTTGGAAGATTTTTTATGGTTGTTTATTTTCTTTAGTAAGTTTACAATTGGCATTGAAGCCTTTTTCTTAGTTTATCCATGCGGTTTTCTTGTGAGGTAGATCAAATGACAAACTCCAAGAAGTTTTTATTTGCTGCTTTGATCAGCTTGATTGTATACACTTTATGCATCCCTGCAACCTCTTTTGCTTTACCTGAAAAAATTTTATTAGCCTGTGGTGAATGGCCTCCCTATACATCGGAAGATTTAGAAGGCGGTGGTTTTGCCAATGTAATTGTAAAGGAAGCACTTGCTGCCATGGGGCATGAAATACAGGTTGAGTTTCTCCCCTGGACAAGGGCTATGGCTTATGTGGAAAAGCATACAGTACTCGGATCTTTTCCCTGGGCTGCTATCAAAGCCAGAAAGACCAAGTTTTGTTTTACTGCCCCCTTATTTTTTACAGAAACAAAATTTTTTTATAACAAAAAAAAGATGCAAAATGTAGCATGGCTTCAGCTTGAAGATTTAAAAAAATATAGAATCGGCGCAGTTCAGGATTATAACTACATTCCAGCTTTGCAGGATGCAGGCATAGAATTTGAAATGATAATGCTCCATGAAAAATCAGGCTTTAAAATGCTTATGCTGGGCGGAATTGATTTGTTTCCAAGTGGGGATATTGTTGGATGGGAAATTATTAAAAAGGTTTATCCTGGCAGGGAAGCGGAGTTTGGAACACTGAAAAAGGGCATGGGAAAAAATTTTTCCAGTGTAATGTGTTCAAGGTCCAACCCTGAAGCAAATGAATTTATAAAAATGTTTAATAAGGGATTGATGCAGATAAAGAAAAATGGAACCTATAAACAAATTCTTGATAAATACGGGTATAAAGAATTCTAAGCTTATCCAGAATGATCAGGTGATTTGGTTATGAAATAAGCAAAAAAGCTCCGAATGATTATTGCATCTGATGCATAAATGATAGTACTGACTTTTCTCTAAATATTCAAACCCATCGATAATATCAAGGCAGACCCCGCTTGACCCTGCATTTAAAATTTTTCTTAAATTGATCCTATGAAGAAAGTTCTTTGCCTGAGAAATATTTTGTATATTCTTTAGGTTGATATTATGAGGCGGGGTGGAAGTTTTGGAATGT
>JAOZSB010000505.1 GCA_029939895.1 Desulfobacterales bacterium | reverse complement strand
AAAAGACATCACGATTGATGATTTTTTTGAAGTAGTTGAAAACCATGCCAGCGACGGAGTTGATTTTTTGACCATCCATGCAGGCTTGAATCGAATGACAGTGGAGAGGCTGCACAAGAATCAACGGTTGACGCATGTGGTCAGTCGCGGAGGCTCTGTTCTGCTGCAGTGGATGGATGAAAATAATCAGGAAAACCCCTTTTATGAGCATTATGACCGCCTGCTTGAAATATGCAGCAAGTATGATGTAACCCTCAGTCTTGGGGATGGCTTGAGGCCCGGAAGTATTAAGGATGCAACGGATGCACCACAGATTCAGGAGCTGATTTTTTTGGGCGAGCTGACCAGACAGGCGTGGGAGCAGGATGTGCAGGTGATGATCGAAGGGCCGGGTCATGTGCCGCTCAATGAAGTTATCGCCAATATGCAGCTTGAAAAAAAGCTGTGTCATCAGGCACCATTTTACGTTTTAGGGCCGATCGTTACGGATGTTGCTCCTGGTTATGACCATATAACTTCTGCCATTGGCGGTGCTCTTGCTGCATTTTCAGGTGCTGATTTTCTCTGCTATGTAACGCCAGCCGAGCATCTACGGTTGCCGACCATAGATGATATGAAAGAGGGAATAGTTGCAGCCAGGATTGCGGCTCATGCTGCTGACATTGCCATGAACCTGCCGGGTGCAGTTGACTGGGACAACAACATGAGTGAGGCCAGAAAAAATCTGGACTGGAATCAGATGATAAAGCTTGCCCTTGATCCAGAGAAAGCCAGGGCATACCGGGAATCTTCCATGCCCAGTGATCAGGATGTATGCACCATGTGCGGTGACCTGTGCGCCATCAAAAGAAGCAGGGCAGTGCTTGAAAAAGAATCTGCGAATTAAAATATTTTTGCTGTAGTGCCTGAACAAAAAATCATGGTTTTTGCTCAGGCACGGCAGGGTTTTTATTTAATACTACAAAAAAACAGCAGGTTTTTGATCACTTAGAATATCTTCTCAAGCACATCAAAACACCTTCTTTCAGGGTTTGAAAAATCCTCAATCCTGTTGATAACTCCAGCCACTCTTACACCCGAAATATTTTGTACTGCCTCGATATTTTCATCAATCATATCCTGATCAATTTCGATTTCTTCAGGATCAATAAATATCACACCTGCAGGTTCAAGTTCTCTTGCTCTCAGGGCCTCTATTGTTAGGAGAGTATGGTTAATGGTTCCCAATCCGGCACGGGCTGCGATAATCGGCTTGGCAGAAGTAATTTCTATAAAATCGAGGATAAGATAATTATTGCTTACAGGCACCAGAACTCCACCTGCACCCTCAAGAACAACTGGATTAAACGCCTGAGCTTTTTTCTCCACGAATTTCTGAACCATTTTTGCATCAATTGCAGCAGCGAAGCCTTCATCACGTGCAGCAAAAAAAGGAGCCTTTGGGGTTTTAAAACAGTAGATCATTGAATCTGAGGGGTCTGCTCCCTTCAGGGCAGGTATGTTTTGATAAATAAAATTTGCATCACTGTCAGTATCAAAGGGGGCTGCACATCCGGTCTGAAAGGGTTTGATGTAAAATGGAACATCCCCTTTTGCATAAAAAAACTGCATCAACAGCAGAGATAAAACCGTCTTGCCAACACCAGTATCGGTTCCTGTAATAAAATATTTGTCTGTTTGACTGTTCAAAGTTTTTTATATTCCTTTTTTATCCTGAAGATAAATGCTTCTACATCCTCCTCAGCATGAAGAGCAGACATGCTTATTCTCAAGATTGCCCTTTGCATCGGAACCGTTGAAAATCTTGCAGGCAGTACAAAAAATCCATGATCGAGCAGCCCCCTTGCCACTGCCATTGCATTGTTTTCTTCTCCAATTTCAACGGCAAGTATGTGTGCTTCTCCTGAAACCTTAAAGCCCTCCAGCCTTAAGCCCTCTTTCATTTGCAGGCTGATTTTTTCAAGCGTCTCTCTTAAATCATTGCGCTCAGAAACTATCTGCAACAGATCAACCGCAGATGTAGCATGTGCCTCTGGAAGGGTGGTAGTATAGATAAGCGGAGATGAAAAATTAAAAAGATATTCCTTAAATTCCTTTGGCAGCAGCACAAATGCACCAAAAAGACCCAGAGCCTTGCCAAATGTTCCCACTGCAATATCTGCAATACCGCTGGCCAGGCCACGGCCATTTTCACCCAAGGCCCCGAAAGCATGGGCTTCATCAATGATGCATAAAAACCCGTACTGCTCCTTTATTTTTTTAAAAGACTCAACATCAAGAATATCACCATCCATGCTGAAGAGAGATTCTGTCAATACAACTGCCTGGGACTGCGAGTCTGCAAGTCTTTTTTTGAGATGCCCTGTGGAGTTATGATTGTAGCCCTTAAATTCTGCATTGCTTAAGGTGATGCCCTTAACACTGCTTGCGTGGATATGTTTGTCAAAAATTATAGTATCGCCTTTTTCAAAAAAAGTAGAAAGTACTCCAATATTTGCCTGATAACCACTTGGAAAAAACAATGCATCTTCATAGCCGAAATGTTGCGCATATTTTTTTTCGGCTCGTAAAATAGCGGTATAGTTACCTGAAACAAGCCTTGATGAAGAAGATGATGAATTGAATTTTTGAAAATTTCTTGAAACTATATTTCTAAGTTCCTCGGACGCACCCAGACCCAGGTAGTCATTTGATGCAAAATTTATAAGCCTGCGTGAACCCATAAAAATATATTTTCCC
>JAOZSB010000150.1 GCA_029939895.1 Desulfobacterales bacterium | reverse complement strand
TTTACGTTATCGTTTTGACCCCAGGTGGGTCATTTTTAGGTTATCGAAACTATGTGTTTTTGGATTTTTATTTTTTCTTTTTACTATTGACTAGCTATCACAATTAAGCTAAAAAACTTTTTTTTTGAATTAGATTGGGTTAATCTTTTTTACTGCAAACTGAAATATTATTAAAATTTATGTATAGCTATTTGTTTTTTTTATTAAGTCGAATTAATATTAAGAAGTTGGGCACAACTGCTTGAAATTTATACATTTATCGCAAGAAGGAGTTCGTTGATGAAAAAAGTAATTTGGGTTTTCAGTGTAGTGTTTTTTTTGGCTTTAACAACCGGTTTTATCGATGCTTTTAATGATCCTCCACCTACAGGTAGATATAAGGAATATCTTAAAAATGGAGGGAAAGCTGATAGTCGAATAAAATTGATTTTGGGTGATGAATATTATGCAAGACGAAATGAGGCAATCTTTGCTCTGGCAGATGATGATGAGCGACAATACATTCCTTTGTTAATAAAACTTCTTCAGAGTGATGATCATATGGCAATCAGGAATGTCTCTGCATCCGCACTTGGACGGATGAAAGCAAGGGAGGCAGTTCCCGCTCTGGCAAAATTGCTTTTGGAGCAACAAGCACATAAGCCCTTTGAAACAACTATCGTGAATGCACTTGGGGAAATTGGAGACCCAAAGGCGGGTCCTGCACTTTATGAGGCTCTTTTTTTTGAAAGTTTCGGCGGGCAATATTACGGCACCGATTTGTTTAAATTGACTAAAGCTATTATTGCAGTAAAGAGCACCTATGTTTCAAATCAAATTCTCCGTCAATCTGACCGGATTAAAAATTCTGGACTGTTGGATACAGCAATAGATATTCTTGGAGAAATCCCGGTTGAAGGCTCAGAAAAATTTATTTTGGAATATGCCAAAGAAGATGACGAGAACAGGTTGAGGGTTGCCAGCAGAGCGCTTATAGTTATGAAGTCGAAAAACGGTATCCCGATTCTTATTAAAAACATCGAAAAAGCTACGTCTATGGCAAATGAATCTGTCACAGCTTTAGGGGAAATCAATTCACAAGACACTGTAGATCCTTTGATTGAAATTTTAGAACTTAATCAGGAAGGAACCAGATACAATCCAGGGCCATCCAGGTTCGCTGCCAAAGCACTTGCACTTATGAAACATGCATCTATACCTGTGAAGGTTTTGGAGAAGCTCGAAAACAATTCAAGTATTAATAAACTTGCAGCTTTTGTACTTGGGAGGCATGAATACGTCCCGGCCGTTCCGTTGTTGAGAAAACGGCTAGCTAATTCAGCCCACCGTGGACATGACGAAATGGCAATAGCCCTGGGAATGATAAATGACAGGGACTCGATTCCGCTTTTAATGGTGGTGCTTAGGCGACATAATTCAAAAGGATCAGGTGGTGCTGCCTGGGCTCTTGGTACTATGAGGGTTACTAGAGCAGTCCCGTTGTTGATTCAACTTCTAGATGAAGATAGTATAATATTTGTCCAGATAATAGATGCATTGGGGAGCATGAAGGATCGAAGAGCAATAAGGCCACTGATTAGGACATTTTATGATTTGGAAACCTTTCAAGCTGTTGCACTGGGCGGTTCCATCTATAATCTCAACATAGCCAGTTCTCTGATAAATATAGGCGGACACCAGGTCAGGCAGTTTGTACGTGATTGCATTTATTCGTCCTGGAGTCCATGGTCAGAAAATCGGAGGACCATAGGAAGGTTCATGCTTAGCAATATGAAAGATAAAAAACTGATCCCATTGGCAAAAGAGCTTTTAAATCACAGTGACCCGAAGATTAGAAAATCTGCCACGGTTTGCTTAAGAGTTAATACTGAGAAGGAGATGGGAAGGGTATCGAATTGGAGGAGTTGGGCAGAACAATAGGGAAACGTAAAAAAAAATTATCAATACCACCTCAACCTTGAGATACATTTAAAATTGAAAGCTTATTACCTTATTTTTGTTGAATGTAATAAGGTTAAAAGTTTTTTCAAAAGCTTATTACCTTATTTTGTTGAAGGTAATAAGGTTAAAAGTTTTTTCAAAAGCTTATTACCTTATTTTGTTGAAGGTAATAAGGTTAAAAGTTTTTTCAAAACCTTATTACCTTATTTGTTAAAGGTAATAAGGTTTAATAATTATTTTCAAATTTAATTATTGTTTTTATCATTTTCTGTAAATTGATAATGTCATATTCCCAAAACTTATGCTAAAGAAATAAAAGACGAATTTGGAAAAGCTTTAAATTTTTTTAAGAAGATTTTTTGCTTATTTCAAAACCAGACCATATGGATATATTAAGCAAAATGCTTTGTTGGTAATTATTTTTTTAGGAGTTTTATGATAAACGAAAAAAGATTGTGCGACACCTTCATGGCCCTTGTTGAGACCGACAGTGTGTCACGGGAGGAGGGTGAAGTTGCTGAAATGATTTCGGCAATGATAAAAGAACTTGGTGGCGAGATCACGACCGACACAGCCGGAGCAAGCCTTAATTCCAATGCAAACAACATGGTTGCAAAATTTTCCGGTACTCTTGATTTGCCGCCAATGCTCCTGAATGCACACATGGACACGGTTGAGCCGGGGCGTGATATTAAGCCGATACTTGCTGACGGTGTTTTTACAAGTGCTGGCGACACCATACTTGGGGCTGACGACAAAAGTGCCATTGCTATCATTCTTGAGGTTTTGCGGATCATAAAGGAGAACTCGCTGCCATGCCCGCCCATTGAGGCACTTTTTACAATATGCGAGGAAATTGGCCTTCAGGGGGCCAAAAAACTCGACTTCTCCATGATAGATTCCCGGTTTGGTTACACCCTCGACACCAACGATACTGAAGGCATTGTCAACAAGGCACCTGCTGCTGTTCTTATGAAGTTCACGATATTTGGAAAAGACGCACATGCCGGTATTAACCCGGAAGACGGTATCAATGCGATTTTGCTGGCTGCAAAGGCCATTGCATCATTGGAAATCGGCAGGATGGACAATGAGACCACCTGTAATATTGGCATTATAGAGGGCGGACTTGCATCGAACATTGTTCCTGCCTCTGTAACCGTGACTGGTGAGGCCCGGAGCCACAGCGATGAAAAACTGAAGGTTCTGGTAGACAACATTGTTGAGTCCTTTGAAAATGCTGTGAAAGATTATAAAGAGGAACACCAGATCAAAGAGGATGAGTTGCCGCAATTGGAATTTTCAGTAACTCAGGATTTTCCCAGAACCGATGTGCCGCATGATCATTTTGTGGTTTTGCTGGCTCAAAGGGCTGCGGAAAATCTGGGTAGAAAAATGACTACAAAAAGGACAGGCGGTGGTGCCGATGCAAACATATTATTTCAAAAGGGCATTATGACCGGAGTATTGGGAACCGGCATGAAATCCATGCATTCCACAAGAGAGTCAATTTCACTTGCTGATATGGTTAAGACCTGTGAGTTGCTGCTTGAAATAATACGCATATACAATGAAGAGAATTTTTGCTAACTTCATAGCAGGTTCAAAGGGTGAAGCAGAAAAGTAACAGGCTGAGCCTTAATAAGAAAGTTAATTTTATTAGGAATAATGATAAAATCCCATGAACAAGACAATTGCATTTTTTGACTGTTTTTCCGGCATAAGCGGTGATATGACCCTTGGGGCCTTTATTGACCTTGGCGTTCCTGCTGACTGGATTGAAGAACACCTTAAATCTCTGCCCCTTCCTGGTGTTGAGATTATTGTTGATGAAAAAAAACAAAACGCAATCGCCGCCAAAGATATTACCGTAGCTTTCAGTGATGAGCAGATGTCCAGGGATTACGCTTTTATAAAGAATCTGATAAAAAACAGCCCGCTTTTGGATAGTGTAAAAAATAACAGCCTGAAGATTTTTGCTCAGGTTGCCAGGGCAGAAGCAAAGATCCACGGACGTTCCATAGATAAAGTGCATTTCCACGAGACTGGTGCAGTTGATTCCATTGCCGATATTGTTGGAACAGCCCTTTGCATTGAATACCTTGGGATTGAAAAGTTTGCATGTTCCAGGCTCCCCCTGGGCAGTGGTTTTGTGAAATGCAGCCACGGAACAATTCCAATACCTGCACCAGCAACTGCGGAAATTTTAAAGGGTGTGCCTGTATTCGGCTCCGGCTTAGAGGCAGAGCTTGTAACGCCAACTGGTGCTGCAATCGTGCGGGCCTTGGTGGATGACAGCGGATTTGGTTCAATGCCGGAAATGACAATATCAAAAATCGGTTTTGGCGCAGGCAAAAGAGAGCTTGAAGATCGCCCAAATCTGTTGCGGATAATTCTTGGGAAAACCCTTGAACCAGTTGAAAAAGTATTCATGGTCGAGACCTCCATTGATGACATGAACCCGGAAATTTACGGGCATCTCATGGAGAGGCTCTTTGAGGACGGTGCAAAGGATGTCTTTTGGACACCAGTCTACATGAAGAAGAATCGGCCCGGTACGCTTGTGCAGGTTGTTTGCGGTGCAGATGTCAGGGATGCAATCATAGCCAGGATACTTATAGAGACAAGCTCCATAGGGGTACGGCATTACAGCATTGAAAGGACTACCCTTGAAAGGGAGAAGCTGGTTTTAGAGACATCTTTGGGCAGCATTGATGCAAAAAAAGTTTTTCTGCCAGGGGGCAAAGTAAGGATCGCCCCGGAGTTTGAATCGTGCAGAAGGATTGCCATGGAAAAGCAGATACCCCTGCGTGATGTTTACGATCTTTTTTTAAGGGAACTACCCTAAAAATAAAAATTCAGGGCAGTTTTAAAATACTTCAATGCCTGCCTTGTCCATGAACTCAAGTGGACGTTTTGTACCTTGCTCATATTTTATTCGTACAGCGATTGCAGTTCATCCATTATTGTTTTACTTCTTTTTCTTTTTATCGGGAACTTCAAGTATGGAATAATGCTTTCATTCTTATCACCGCCTGTTCCATCATAGGTAACCGGGACAACTGGAACGCCTGTATTTTTTTCAATATTTTTCGACATTGCTTCTGTTAAAAGAGAAGCACAGCAGAATGCCGGGCTGGCCTGGACAAAGAGCGAAATATCCGGGTGATGCTCTTTAATATAAAAGACTTTTAAAATATTGTCCATTGACTCGCCAGTATTTTCAATAACAATGCCATATTTTGAAAGAATCTTTTCAGGCGGGACATCGTATTTTTCTTCTGTCTCCTTTAGTATCCGGTTGAATATATCAAAGTACTTTCTCTCAAGCCGGTTCATTGCGGTCTGTAGAGCTTTAAAAGATATTATGTCCTTATAGTTTCCTTCAACAAACCATTTTTTAAAATATGTGTTTGCTATCATTTTTGCATAATAACTATATGGGGTAGTAATTACTTCTCCGCCATGGGTTTCTATATAACGGATCAGATCCTGTGTAATTATGTCGTTATCTCTTGAGTACAGGTCACCAAATACTGCAACCTTGGGTCGCCTGTTTACCTCATGTGTTTCAATCCATTCCATCCTTGATACCACATCATTTACTGCATCAAGTTTTGAGCGTCTTCCCTGAAAGGCATCGGATAAAATCTTGACGCTTTTTGCTATAACCCTGTCTGTTTCACCTGCTATAACCTCGTAGGGTCTTATTCTACAGCCGATACGGCGAATAAGCCCGCCAATCATAAAGGCAAGGTAGGCATTTATAGCAGCGGAAAACGAAAGCTCCTTAAAGGAAATATCTCCCTTGTAAACCCCTGCATTTTTATATTTTCCGCCATAGGAATTGAGCAGATATTTTATGTGGTAGGGGTACATCTTTATATTGCATGAAATTTCAGACTTCAAATTCCAGAGTACTGTTTTTTCCGGGTCAAGATTATATTTTTTCATACATTCAATATAACCCTGGGCAATGGCATTGATCGGGATACATTCACCTGAATTGAATTTCAGGCTTTCTCGTATTGTCAGTTCGGTCTCATCTATTAAAACAGCTTTGTAACCTTCATTTATAAGATTGTCGGTTAAAAATCTGCATGTAATTGAATCCCAGTTTGGAAGGACAATGGTTTTTCCATCTAAATTGTTTACTATCTGAAGATTGACATTGTCGTAATTAACAGTTTTGTTTTGTTGGCTAATGAGAGTTTTTTCTGTTGTCTCAAATGGGTTCTCAAAGGTGTTATCCTTATCATTTGCAATGGGGCTTTTTGGGCTGTGATTTCTAAATGCCCGGACAGCAGACTCAATTCGTGTTTCATAGCCCACGCTGGAGTCGTGCTCATCAAGTTCAAGAACAAGGTACGGCTTTTTATGCGCCTCCATGAGTTTTTTGAAATATTCAATAATAAAGGAATCAGGAGAACATTTAAACGATGTGATAAACACAGGATAAACACCATCCATGCTGGAAATGGTTTCAGCGGTTTCCATGATTTTTGCTGCATATTCCCAGTGGAGCTGGTTTAAGAGTGGATCAATCGGCTTTTTAGTATCTTCACTGGTTGTTATCATGTCCTGATAAAAGGATTTAATGCCAATGGAGGCAAAGATGTCTGGAATACCGCTGTTCATGTGCTTGTTGAGTACTGTGTATGGTCTTCCAAGAAAAACAACCTTAATATCATCTGTTTTTTCAATTTCTTCGAGCAATATTGACTGCAACATTTCTGTCCCGGTTTTTTTGAATTTAGTTGCATCGTCAAAGGCAGAAGAAACATCTAAGAAATTGAAAGCGTCAGGGCCAAGTGTGTTCAGGAGGCGGTAGAGGACAATTTTTGTGTTAAAGTCGGTATAAAGGTGTTTTACAACAGGAGACAATATTCTGTCTTTATTGTTGTCATCAAGGTTTTTTATCAATGCCGGAACAAACTGTGTATAGTAGCAATACTGTCGTCTGATATTTTTTTCTCTATTTTTGTTTTCAAAATAAAAGGGCATGAAAATATAGTCTGCTTTTTTCAGGAGATAGTCTACATGACCGTGTACTGCTGCCACAGGTGCACAGAATTCCGCACCTGTTAGATTCTTGCCGATTTTTACGGCACTTTCAAAATTTTCGCTGGTAATAACCTTTATATCAAGTTGAGAAAAAAAGTGCTTCCAGAAAGAAAGATCTTCATGCAGGTGAAGTGCTGCTGGAATTCCAATTGTAAAACTTTTTTGCCTGAGACCACCCTCAGAATTGGCAAAGGAAGGAATCTTAAAAGCCTTTCGCCTGCTTTTAAAAAGGTCAAAGCCTGATTTGTTATTATTAACAAAGGAGTTTGTATCATAATCACGACCGCACAAAAAACCATAGGCAACCTTTGAATCATCAATATCGGCAACTGTAATTTTGCAGTGATTTGCGCAAATATCGCAAACATTGGAGCTGATCTGAATATCTTTTTTATAAAGCTCGATTCCCCTGAATTCATCGCCTTTGATTTTATCATCTATCAATATTAAAGCTGTTCCAATTGCACCGGTTAAATGGCAGAACTTTGAAACATGAATCGGTTTTCCAAGTCGTTGCTCAAATGCTGCAACCAGGGCCTTGTTTTTTGCTGTGGCTCCCTGGAACAAAATTGTATCACCGATGTTTGATTCAGATGCAACTTTAAGGAGGTAGTTTTCGCGAACAGAGTGAAGAACAGATGCCAGGATTTCATTTACACTGTAGTTATCACTAAGAAGGTGATTCAGATCACGCTCCATAAACACGGTGCATCTGTCGCTTGCCAGGGGAGCCAGCACCTTTTCAGCACGGTCTGAGTAGTCATAAATAGTGCAGTGGAGTTTGCGTGCCTGTTCTTCAATAAAACTCCCGGTTCCGGCAGCACATACATTGTTCATGATGGATGATGTGACCATGCCGTTTTTCAGGGTTGTGAACTTTGCATCCTGACCGCCGATTTCAATGATTGTATCTGTGGCTGGATTAATTTCATAGGCTGCCCTGGCATGTGCTGTGATTTCATCTACAATCATTCCAGCCCCAACAATTTGTCCGATAAATTTTCTGCCGGAACCTGTTGTGCCGCAGCTTGTGATTGTAAAGGATGCCTGTTTTTTTCGGAACATGTCGTCAATGGTTTCAAATATCAGCTTTACTGCATCCAGGGGGCGGCCTGCTGTTCTTGTATAAAAACCGGCAATCACCATGCCTTTAACATCGGTAACAACGGCCTTGGTGCTTGTGGAGCCTACGTCAATGCCTAAAACAAGATCATAATGCTCATTGCTGTTGACTGGCTCATAAATATCGGTTTCAACATAGCTCTTGTCCATGCCAAAGGACTTGTCTGGTGAATGGAAATGATATGATTCAAGACATGTAAAATCCGGGTAAATGGATTTTCTTAATTTTAAGGGACGATAATAAAAGTCTTTTTTCACCTTTTTTTTCTTGATAAGCATCTGGATGGTTAGGGGCGTTTCTTCCATTTCATATATTTTGGAATCGTATTTCAGCGGTTCTGATGCAATATTATCGCACAGACCAATTGCCGCTCCAAGTGCGCCATACAGGTGGGAATAGTCATCAGTAACAGGAGTTACGCCAATAAGATCTGCAATATGTTTTAGTACGGTTTTATTTTTTGAAACCCCACCGCAGAAAATCAGGTCTTTTTCAATGTGTGCCTTGCTGAAAAGAGTATCCACGATATTTTTTGCAAGGCCGTGACATAGTCCGTCGCTAATTTCTTCAAATGTGTAACCCTCCTGCTGTGCATGGATCAGGTCAGTTTTGGCAAATACTGCACATCGTGAAGCTATTTTTGGAAATGGTTTTTTATTATTAAATGCAACACTGCTCAGTTCCTCGGCACTTTCAAGATTAAGCCGCTTTGCCTGCTGATCAAGAAAGCTTCCGGTTCCGGCAGCGCATGATGTGTTTTTAATAAAGCTCTGGTAATTGCCTTCATCATCAAAGGCAATAAGGCCGAATTTTTCACCGCCAACAATAAGTATTGCACTTACATTTTTGTGGAGAAATTTGGCAGCCTTTATTACCGCAACCTGGTTATCGAATGCTTCGTCGTGAACAATAGTTTCAGGCGAACTGGAGGTAACTGCAACATGGTTTATTGTTGCAAGATCAACGTCAGCTAAAATCCGCTTTAAAGTTTCTATAATTTCGCCGTGGTGGAATTGTGATTCTGTAAAAATAATCTCTTTTTCCTCTGTCAGCACAACAGCAGATACAGATACTGAGCCGGCATCAATTCCAAGGATGGTGTGGGTCATTGGTTTTCCTTCGTATTTTTTATTTACATATGGACATGGCTGTCTTAAAAAAAAGCAAATGTTTCTAAAAATAATAAGCATTATTAACAGGATTGCAATTACATGTTTTGATGAAATTACTGCATGCAGGTATTTTGAAGCTGGCACAAAAATAATGATTATTTCATCTTTGCTGCCTTGACCTCCAGCCGCATCATTTTTACTGTAACATTTCCATTACTGTCTGCGGGAAATTTTTTCAAGTAGTTTGAAACTGCCTGCTCCATGAATTCATCCTGCATTGTTTCTGGAACCCTGTTGGTGTACGGGTGCCAGGTCGTCCTTATCCAGCCCTTGAAACCGTCTGTTCCCTGCTGAACCATATTTTTTTCAAGCAGTACTGCATTTATATTTGTAAAACCCTGCTCAGATAACCATTGGCGGTACTCTTCCGGGCCATAAAACCCATAGGGGAATTGGAAGTTCTCAAAATACTGCCGCCACTGCGGGGCTGCAATAAGCTGGTCAATAACTTCAACCAGATCCTCTGCATTGCCCCTGCCTCCCATCTGGAGGTATATCCGGCCACCAGGCTTCAGTGCTTTGTAAATCCCTTTAATCAGGGGTTTGTGATCCTTTATCCAGTGTAATGCTGCATTGGAAAAAACAAGATCAAATTTATCTGCAAACAAAAGGCTGGCAGCATCCATTTTCATGAATGTTATGTCTGGATATTTATCATGGGGAAACTTTTCATCAGCCAGCCTCAGCATTGATTCTGAACTGTCGATTCCAATAACCGAGCATATTGATTGTGTCGTGGAGAGTTCACCTGCCAGGGTTGCGGTTACTTTTCCGTCACCGCAACCAATATCAAGAACAGACTCAACGCCCTTCAGATCAAGCTTGCTTATCATTTCCTTTGCCCACTCCATTTGAGCAGAGGAGTTCTTTTCATAATCTGTGGCATTCCATTTATCGCTCATGTTTGTTTCTTCCTTTTGTGCAATTTTTTTGCTTATTTCATAATCAGACCTTCGGAATAAACAAAAAATCATCGCTTCGTTAAAATATTTAACTTTATTGGGAGCTTTTAATAATATCTATTCTTTTTTTCCATGGGAATTAAAAATTGTCCAGCAAT
>JAOZSB010000504.1 GCA_029939895.1 Desulfobacterales bacterium | reverse complement strand
TAAAAACATCTCTTTTTTTGAATCTGTCAATAATTAAGTACGGTCCCCTATGAATTTTGCATGTTCGTTTTAATAATTTTGAAGAGACTGAAATAGCTCTCCTCAAATACATTGAGACTTATTATAATAAACGAAGGAGGCATTCAACCAATGACTGGAAAGCACCTGCTCACCGTGAATAGGAGTGGTACAACCTGAAAAATATGGCTTAACCTGGTCTCCAGTTTTTTAGGGAGGATCACCTTGTAGTTTCTTTTTAAAGCAGTGGAATAAAATATGAGGATATTATCTAAAATGAAAAAGGCAATCATTTTTCTTGGCATCTTATCCATAGTTACACTTTCGTATGCAGAAGAGAACATTTTAAGAGCTGACTTTCGGCACCGCCCGCCTGCAATGGTAATTAAAGAAAAAAATATGTCAGGTCCCTTAAAGGATATTATCGAAATTGCTGCAGAAGGTTTGAATTATAAGATTAAATGGTTAATCGTTCCATTCCCTATAAGCCTTGTTGATTTGAAGTATGGCAAAATTGACATTTTGCATAGAACGATAAAAACCAAAGCGAGAGAGGCTTATGTAAACTATCTCGGCCCAATTGGCTACCAGCAGAAAGATATTTTGTTTTTAGTTAAAAAGGGTCAAGAAGGTTTAATCAACCGCTACGAAGATCTAAAAGAACTTCATATTGCGGTCAAGAGGGGGGCAGCCTATTTTGAGCGCTTTGATAATGACACAGATCTGAATAAGCAAGCTAATTTGGACGACGACAATATGACAGAAATGTTTAAAATGGGTAGATTTAATACCATGCCAGTGCTTGATCAGTCATCGCTTGAAGTAGCATTAAAAGTAAATAATGTTACTAATTTTACCTACGCAAACTACAAACATATTCAAAAAATTGGTAACTATTACGGTATGTCCAAGAACTCACGGCATGCTGGTATTTATCGTCAGCTGAATCAGGTTTTACTGGATATGGCCAAGTCAGGCAGGGTTGCTGAAATATATCAGCGGTATGGGATTCAACCCCCTGTTCAGCAATGATCGTGCAACTCAAAAAGGGAAGGCTAAAAAATGGATGTATCCCTGAGATCGACAAAAATTAAAAAACGATTTCGGCAAGGAAGATATTCGGGGGGGCCTCTGTTTTTAATTTGGATAGGGCTGGTATTTTTCTTTTCAATTGTATTCTATATGTTTGGTCCTTGCTCTTTTAGAAGGACTGGGCCAAATCCATTGCCATTCAATTTTTCTGCTATGCTTTATCCCATCGTGGAAATCAAAAGGAGGAAAAATGATCAAAGTACCCTAATTTCGAATTTCGATTTTGCTTTTATTGATTTGTCTTAATTTTTAAAAAAATAATCAAAATTTAATGGAGGTTCTTATGAAAAAATTATTGATTACAAAATTTTATATTTCTATTATTTTCACGATATTGATTTCTCAATTTTGCCTGCCAAGTATATCCTTTTCCGATGAGGTTATTATCCAAGGGAATTTTAAAAAAGCACCAAAAATTTTTTTAGACGAAAATAGTAAACCAAAAGGAATACTATTTGAAATCGCTGAATTGATAAGTCAGGAAACAGGAGATCATTTCAAATACAAACTTGCTTCTTGGGCACGGGCTTACCAGCAAGCATCTAATGCCAAAAATGGAAATATTGGAATAATTGGGATAAAAAAAAATGCTGAGCGATTGAAGATTTTTGATTTTTCTGAACCGATTTATTACGACCCAAATTATTTAGTCGTTTTAAAAAACAAAAACTATAAAATTAATAAGATTGAGAACTTAAAAGGTCTTCGCGTAGGTTACAATCGGGGAGCGTATTTTGGCCCTGAGTTTGAAAAAGCCAAGCAATTCTTTATAGACAGTGCTGATACCCATAATAAGACGAGACTGCTAAAATTACTGAAAGGTCGAATTGATGCCGCATTTATTGGCGGACCTGGCAGGGTCGGTTTGAATATGGCATTAAAGCAACACGAGGAGCTTCGAGCTAACTCCGACAAGTTCACTCTGCTACCTCTGGAATTTACTGTTCCTGATCATATTGCTTTTACGAAAGCACTTAATAAAAAGAAATACATTGAGACACTGAATAAGGTCATACTTAAACTTCACAAAAATGGTTCCATTCAGAAAATTGTCGATAAGTATAGCTCATAGGCTGGGCTGATAATAGCTAACTTGAATGATGCATTTTGTGCCTGCGAGTGTGGTGTTTCAGATGGTAAAAAACAGTGGCAAGCATTGTTATGTAAGTATTTAGAGTTAGAAGCATCAGAGATTTCAGACTACTATGCACGTCGTTGGGCTATTGAAGTTTTTTTCAAAGATGCAAAGCAAATGCTAAATCTTGGCAAAGAACAAAGTCGAACGTTTGATGCAGCAGTTTCAAGTTATAGCATAGTAATGCTCCGGCATCTGCTGTTAGTCTTTTTAATGAGTAAACGAATAACAATAGGCTCCTTCGGGACATTTTTCAGGGAGCTATCAAAAAAACAAACGTTTTTGCACATGGTCGAGAAAATATGGGACTATGTCAAAGAGCTTATAATCAAGTCAAGTCATCTAGTTTGCTATGAAATTGAGCTTGACACTGTACTACAACTTTTTAATATTGCAGAAAATAACCTGTTCGACACAGGCCGTTTGGTTAGTACTAAACTTTAGTAATAATAAATATTTATCAAAAAAAAAGCATGCTTACTAATAATATATGCTAT
>JAOZSB010000149.1 GCA_029939895.1 Desulfobacterales bacterium | reverse complement strand
TTTTTAAATAAAAAGCTTGCACAAAGCGTGATAATATAGTAATAATGACTAAATACCATACATTACTATAAAACATTACGCCTGTGCGGCTATAACAATGTTTGATTAGCAGGCACTGCTGTTATTGAACACGTGGCAGGCCTGGTTCGGCAAGGGAGACAGTATTGAAATTCTTCATAAGTAAGCTTTTTATCTTGGCTTTATTAGTAGAAATTATTTTTTTTGCGCCTGGGACAGCCAATGCAAAAACCATCCGCTTCCTGTGCTGGAAAGGCTACGCAGCCCCATATGTTGAAGGTTTTAAAAAGCAAATAAAACAACAATACAACCTGGATATCAAAACAGAGATAATAAATGTTTCAGACCCAGCGGAGTTTTGGAAAAAAGCTCGCAACAAAGCTGCGGATATTATTTCACCGGCGCACAATCTCCCGCTCAATGATAGAAAAAACTATGCAGAATCAGGCGTGGGCCTGGAGGTAAACCTTGAGAACATACCAAATTATAAGCACTTACTCCCGTTTCTCAAAAAGAACAGCTTTGTAACCGTTGGTGAAAAAGTTTATTCGGTTCCCTACTGCATTGGGCAGTATGGGCTGGCATATAATTCAAAAAAAGTTGTCAGGCCTGACTCATGGTCTGTGCTGTGGGAAGCAAATAATAAGGGGAAATATACCATTTCCAGGGACTACTCTGATTGCAATATCCACATAACTGCACTTGTTCTGGGTGCTTCATACGATGATCTATATGACGTTGACAAACTCGAAGTAAAAATTCCAAAACGCCTTTTTATGTCAAAATTAACCACACTTGCAACCAACGCTGCATCATTCTGGCAAAGCACTGCCAATCCGGAAGAATTTCCCAGGCTCTCCTATGCCGCAACCTGGGGGTATGCCGTGGCCAGGGCGAATAAAAATGGCGGCAAGTGGAAAATGGCCATGCCCAGAGAAGGCACCACAAGCTGGGTTGACCACTGGCTTATTACATTTGCTGTAAAAAATGACACAATAAAAAAACGTATTTGTGAAAAATGGATCAATTACTGTCTTTCTCCAAAAGTTCAAACCGGTGTCATCCGAAACTGGGGCGTGTCACCGGTTGTGACAAACCTGACAACCCGGCATATTACCACCAGGGAAATGCAAACTTTTAATGTGGGAAATAACGATTACTGGAAAGGACTGTCTCTCTGGCAAAACCAGAATGCAAGAACTGTGAGCATTTATAAACGCCGATGGGCCGAAGCAATCAAGTGGTGCCAATAAACCATGGGGGCTTCATGGAACCCCTGACAAATATTAAAAAAACATAGAACCTTTACCCAGGAGAAGACCAATGAAAATTTCCGCAAAATTTATCGTTCTTATACTTTGTATTCTTGTGGTATCAAGTATTATACCAATTGTGTTTACAAACCTTTCACTACAAGAAATGAAACGGCATGAGCTTGCCGACATAAAGGAGACCCTGATTAATAATGGAGTTCAAGGTGATGCTGTTGAAAAGTATTTGACAAAACAACAAAAGCAAATCAGCGCAGGCATTTCTTCAACCATTTTTAAAATGTTCGCCACCATGACATTTCTTTCCATTGTTATTATTGTTATTGCATTTTTTATTGCACAAAAAATTTCCGCATCTGTAATTCAAGCAAATTCCACCCTGAAAGATATTGCCGGGGAAGGTGGCGACCTTACCAGCCGCATGGAAGTCATGAGTAAAGATGAAGCTGGAGAAATGGCAGGGTGGTTTAATATATTTATAGAAAAACTCCATATCATGATTAAAGATATTATCGGGAAGTCAAACACCCTCTCAATTTTTGCCTCGGAACTTTCCGAACTTTCCAAACAAATGGAAGCAGGTGTTAATCAAACAGCCAGCCATTCCGCTTCTGTCGCTGCTGACGCAGAGGAATTAAGCACCAACATGCAAACCATTGCTTCAGCTTCCGAGCAGGCATCCCAGAATGTCACCATGGTAGCATCGGCAGCCGAAGAAATGACATCTACTATCAGCGAGGTTGCAAGCAACTCAACAAAGGCAAGCACCATTACAACACAGGCGTATGAGCAATCACAATCTGCATCCAGCAAAATTCAAAAGCTTGGCACTGCGGCTGTTGAAATCGGGCATGTAACAGAAGTTATAAATGAAATATCTGAGCAGACAAATCTTCTGGCCCTGAATGCAACTATTGAAGCAGCACGTGCCGGAGATGCCGGTAAAGGATTTGCTGTTGTTGCAGGTGAAATTAAGGAACTGGCAAAACAAACCTCAGAAGCAACATTAAAGATCAAGACAATTGTTGAAGATATTCAAACCTCCACCTCCGAAGCTGTTTCAGAAATAAAACAGGTAACAGAAGTCATCCACGAAGCAAACGAAACCGTTACCTCCATTGCTGCTGCTGTTGAAGAACAATCCATTGCCACACAAGATATTGCCCAGAATGTAAGCCAGGCATCCATAGGAATAACAGAGGTGAACACCTCCGTAATCCAAGGCTCAACTGCGACAGAAAAAATTGCTTCTGATATCAGCGATGTTGGAAGAATAGCAAATGAAATGTCAGTAAACTGCTCCATTGTAAATTTGAGCATACAGGAAACAGTCAAACAAATTTCTAATCTTTCCGAGTTGACAGGAACCCTTAAAGTAAGCGAAGAAATTTTTGACCTCAAAGCCGTCAAATCTGCTCACTTTGGATGGCGAACAAAATTGGAAGCAGTAATACTTGGCAAACAAACCATGAAACCAGAGGACGTGGCAACACATCATGAATGCGCTTTCGGCAAGTGGTACTACGGGCCGCAATGCAAAATTTTTGCTTCTGCCCCGGAATTTAAAATTATAGAAAAACATCATGAAAAAATACATCGACTCGCAAGGGAAATTGTAGCGGCAGTAATGAAAAAAGATATGAATAAGACCCAGTCGCTTTTAGCGACTTTTGAACATACAAGGGAAGATCTTTTTGTTTCACTCGACAAACTCTATTTACTATAATTAGATTAGTCGATGCGGCTGAATGAAAACTGCCTTTACGCTCAATATCATCAAAGGAAAAAAAGTATAATAGACAGGCTGTTCACCCTGGTACGGACTCGCACTCCAGCCCTTCACTAAAGCACTAACGTACCGGGTTCGCATTTAGCGGTGATTTCACGGGGCAGTTTTTATCAGTCGCAATTTCTATTCTAAAAATTTTTCAATTACTTTATTGATTGATTCATCTATTTTTTCTGGCTTAAAAGGCTTGATTACATAGCCCTTTGCGCCAGCCTCGATTGCGTCCATTACCATTTCTTCCTGACCGTGGGAGGTAACCATAATGATAAGCGCGTCTGAAAACTTCTCCATTATTTGTTTGGTTGCTTCTATTCCGTTCATCCCCGGCATGGTGATGTCCATTGTCACAAGATCTGGATTGAACTGCTCGTAAGCATCAACCGCATCTCTTCCGTTTTTTGCAATGCAGATGACTTTGTGGCCAAGCGTCTCAACTATTTTTGTTAATTTTTTGATCGTAATGGCTGAATCATCAACCACAAGAAGGTTTAAAGATGTCATAATATTCCCCTAATTAATCGATGTGCCTGAATGAAAGCTGCCTTCGCTCTCAATATCTTCGTTGGAAAAAAAACATAATCCTCAGCGTACAACCGAGTACGCCTGCGGTTATGTTGTTTTTTCCGCCTCAATCTTGAGCGCGAATTCAGCTTTCATTCAGGCACGGTTGTAAAATTTCCGGTCGATGTGCCTGATTGAAAATTGCCTTTCAATTAAACCAGCCCTGTAAGGGCGTGATATAAACCGCTTACTGTTTCATTATTGATCAACAACTTGTTTTCAACTATCAAGCATGTATTAAAAAAAAATCGGATTGTTTCCTATTGTATTGATATCTCGCCCTTACAGGGCTTTAATATGTTGGTTGTCCGTACCTGGGGTTAACGCCCCAGGCTATTATATGCCGCCTTACAGGGCTAAATGAATGCCGAGATTTTTGTTTATCCCGAAGGTCTTGTTATGAAATAAGCAAATAATCTCCTTGAACATTTATTTATTACCAATTAACGCTTCCGAAGCAATACAGTTAATACTCATGTCACCATGGTCAGTATGCAGATTGCAGGTAACAACCTGGGTTCCCCTGCGATGGACAATCCGCTTAACATCAGGTATCATCATGGGTGGTGATAATTGAATTGCTCCATCAGTACCCTCAAAATTTGCAGCAGCATTGCCGATTATAATATTGATCACATCCCCTGCTGTTTCCTCAAGGTACTCCTGGCGCTCATCCGGCTCAATTTCAACATCCTCGGTATAAACAACAAAAATCTGGTCCATGAGTTTTTCATCAAAACTAAAGGCAACGTAAATATCACCACCAATGGTTACAAGAGTGGTCAGGTGCCTGAGTTTAAGAAGATTAATATCCTCTATAGATTCACTCGACTTGACTTCGATATCAATCTCTTCTTTGAGAAAGCTGGAAGTCCTGTCGACAACAACTTCCAACATTTGTTTCAGAGCGATTGCCATTGATGTTTAAGTTCCCTTTGCTTTGCCGGATCACTGAACAAAATTATTCAAAGACCCAAAAAAATATAAACCATTTTGTTTAGACCATTGGAATTATAAACCTGAAAGTAGTACCTTTACCTGATTCGGTTTCGATTTCCACTTCACCGCAAAGTTTAGCAAGTTCGGCCCGCACCGAATCAAGGCCTACGCCTCGCCCGGATAGTTCGGTCACTTTTTCACTTGTGCTGAAATTTTCTTTAAAAATAAGTCGATGAACCTCTTCATCGGAAATGTTCTGGATATCCTCCTGGGCAAAAATACCAAGCTCCACGGCCTTGTCCCTGATCCTGGAAGAATTAAGCCCCCTGCCGTTATCAAATATCGAGATTACAAGCTGGTCTTTTTCCTCCCTGATGGAGCAGGTCAACTGGGTTTCATCTTCTTTTTCAAGCTCTTCACGTTCATCAGGAGTTTCAATTCCATGATCTACCGCATTCCTGAACACATGGACAAGGGTTCGTGTAAATGGTGTGTAGATGGAGGTGTCCACAAAAATATCATCTCCATTTACTTCATAAACCTCGATCTCCTTTCCAAGGCGCGCAGCAAGCTTAACAGCACTGTCGAGGTAAAACTCAATCATGTATTTAAGATTAACATAGAGAATTTTTTGTGTTTCATGCAGCACTTCATAGGTCTCTTTGTCGAGGATGTCCGGGTCGAGCTTGAGGATTTTCTTTGCCATTGCCTCAATTTTTTCTGCCTGTTCCCTGGAAATTGAAATATCGCTCCTGCGCTCCTTTTGCTTTAAAAAGTCTGCGCCCAAAACCGACTCGATTATACCCAGGTCCTTTTTTAGAGCATCCTGACATTTAAATGTTTCCAGCAGGCCATAAAATTCAGCACTGTCGGCTGCTTCATTTCGCCTGATTTTCGACAATTGCTCTTCCAACTGATGCAATGCACCTGGGATATGCATAAAATCCTGCTGTGCAAAAAGCCCCTTAAAGGTATGGACATTCCGGTAAAGTTCCGCCAGTATCTGTGCTGGTTCATCTTCAGACTTAATAAGCTCTGGAAACCTTTCATTTTCAAACCAGTCAAAGTCAGAAAGAATCTCAAAAAAATAATTTGCTTCACGAACAGCAGAGACCACGAATTTGAGCCGGTTGCGTTCAAGCTGAACTTCGTGTTCAAGCTTTTTTTGTTTCGTCACATCGGTCAGGATCAGCATCATCCTGCCCTTGGTGATTATGTGATACTCAGCTTCTACAAACTTGTCTTCAATTGAATATTCTTTTTTCAGCAGGGACAGGTAAAGTTCGAGCTTGTAATCGTTTTCCTCGGAAAGAACCCGATTGAAACTTTTTTCAATACCAGCCATCCCTCCTTCATCTCCCGGAGAAAGAAGACCAGCAATGGACTCTCCGCCTATGCCGTGTCCAAAAATATTTTCGCATTCCCGGCTGTATTCTTTGTCAATCAGCAAATCCATGCCAAAGGAAAGAAATCCCTGGCCGGAGTTGTCCAAAAACTCGCTTCTGGCATGGGCTGCTGCTTCAGCGATTTCCTTGGCAACCTTCATCTGATACGACTCAGCCAGGTCTATGGACATTTTATTAAAGGTTTGCGCCATCTGGCTTATTTCGTCTTTTCCATCTTCCCTTGGCAGGACTGCCTGCTCCCCAAGGTTGCCTTCCTTGACCCGCTGCATTGCGTTCTTAAGGATAAAGACCGGCTTTAAAACCATGCGCGACAGGAAGGTATTAAGAAGTACTGCCATAAACAAAAACATGGTCAGCAGAAGTGTTGAAAAAATAGCAATAATCAGGAAGGTTTCACGCTCTACAGTGGCAAGGGAGTACTCTATTCTCCAGAATCCAACATCTTCTCCATAGGCTTTTATGAGTGCGGTGTGAGTTAAAACTGATTGACCCTGCCAGGTTTGATTTATTGAGGTCGAACCCTTTGAAAGGGTATCAATCTGCTCCTGGGTCAGATCTGCCAGCGCAACATTTTTCTGGGTTGTGGCAAGTATCATCCCGTCTGCATCATAGGCATTCGCAGCCAGAAGGCCCGGTCTTTTCACAATCGTATTAAGGGTTGATTGAATTGCTTTTTCCTGCTCTGCAAAAATTTCATTGCCGATCTGCTCTCTGTTTTGAACCAGCAGATCATCTAAAGAAATCTCAATTTGCTTGAATGCATTTTCACGCCGCTGAAGCTCAAACACAGTTAAAACAGCACTAAAAGCAAGCGTGATAATCAGAAAAGTAAATAAGATTGACGAGTTAATCTTAAATTTTAAACTTTGAATAACAATCATTTTCTCTTCTTACCCTTTATTGGATTCGTTAACAGTCCATAGAGCACTTTAAACATATTTAAGAACATTTTTTTATAGCATACCGGGCAATTTTTTAAGGGTGTACTGCTTTAAAATATCTGGCTTTTCCATCAGTTATTTTTTGAACTACGGCCTGCTTGACAGGATCACCTGTTTCGTTAAAAGAAATCATGCCGGTTACCCCATCAAAATCCTTAGTTTTTGCCAGGGCATCACGTATTTTTGTTCCATCAGTAGAATTGGCAACCTTGATTGCGTTTGCCATCAGCATCACCGCATCATAGGCAACAGCCGCAAAATCGTTAAGCTCATATTCTTTTCGATATCGCACTATAAAATCTTTGGTTTTCTGGGTATCTAATTCTTTTGACCAGTGATTTGTAAAATAGCCTGATTTTAATTCATTGCCTCCGTTGGAAAAAAACTGCTGATGTGCCCAGCCATCTCCGCCAAGCATTATGGCGGTTATGCCGTCATCCTGTGCCTGTTTTACAATCAGCCCGCTTTCATCATGGCCTGGAATAAAAAGAACATCCGGGGATAGTGCTTTGGTTTGACTTATAATCTGTGCAAAATCCATCTGGCCATCTTTATATTCAAGTTCAGCAAGAATTTTGCCATTATTTTGTTTAAAAAACTTTGTGAACATTTCAGCCAATCCCAGGCTGTATGCACTTGTAATCTTGGTCATAATAACAGCGGTTTTGGCGTTTAATTCTTCATGTGCAAATTTTGCCAGAACCTCCCCCTGAAATGGGTCGATAAAACATGCCCGGAAAATATAGTTACCCTTCAGGGTAACCTTTGGGTTTGTGGAATCAGGGCTGATCATTGGGATCTTGGCCTTCTGTAATGTTGAAGCCATGGCTATGGAATGGGAACTCCAGGAACAGCCGATTACTGCGGTTACTTTTGCTTTTTTTGCTTTTTTTGCCGCAAGCTTGGATTGAATCGGGGTACTGTGATTGTCAAATTCGATGATTTTTACTTTTTTGCCAAGCAGTCCGCCATTTTTATTTATTTCACCAACAGCAAACCGCACAGCCTGTATCTGATGCAGGTTACCAGCAGCAGCCGGGCCAGTCTTGGCAAAGATAGATGCAATTGTAACTGTATTTTCGGCCTGCGCTGGTACATGGCCTGTCAGGATTAAGCTCAAACATAAAACCATAGCCACTGTCAGTTTCACAATAATAGAACCAAATGTCTTTTTCATAGCCTGCCCCCGGTTGAACTTCATTTAGAAATTATTCTTAATAATCAGCATGGATCAGATTCTGAGTTGCAGATATAAAATTGACTGAATCTAAGGCCCCACTGCCTTGGAAAAGATTGCCTTCCCATTGACTATTTTCATAATGACAATCTGTTTGGCAGGATCACCAGCTTCGTTGAGGGAGATATTGCCGGTTACGCCTTCAAAATTCTTCGTATTTGCAAGGGCATCACGTATTTTAGCCCGGTCTGTTGATTTGGCCCGGTTAATCGCATCTGCAAGCAACATCACCGCATCATAGGTTACAGCCGCAAAGTCGTTAAGCTCATATACTTTTCGATAGCTGGCAACAAATTCCTTTGTTTTTACATTATCAAGCTCCCTGGACCAGTGGTTGGTATAATAACCCTCTTTTAATTCCTGACCGCCGTTGGAGTAAAACTGCTGATATGCCCAGCCATCACCACCAAGCATAATTGCTGGTACACTGGCATCGAGTGCTTGTTTTACAATAAATCCGCTTTCATCATGCCCTGGAATAAAAAGGACATCAGGGGATAATTTTTTTACCTGAGCAACAATCGATGAAAATTCTTTTTGACCATCCTTATATTCGAGTTCAGCCAGAACATTGCCTTTTCCCTGCTTAAAATACTTGGCAAACATTTCACCTAAACCCAGACTGTATGCGCTGGTAATCTTAGTCACGACAACAGCGGTTTCAGCTTTTAAATCTTCCTTTGCAAATCTTGCCAGAACTTCGCCCTGAAATGGATCAATAAAACATGCCCGAAAAATATAGTTGCCTTTTTTGGTAACCTTTGGATTGGTTGAATCCGGCGTGATCATGGGGATTTTAGCTTTTTGCAGCGTTGAAGCCATCGCAATGGAGTGGGAACTCCATGCACAGCCGATCACTGCGTCTACTTTTGCTTTAACGGCTTTTCTTGCAGCAAGCTTGGATTGAATAGGGGTGCTGTAATTATCAAACTCTAAAAGTTCAATTTTTTTGCCAAGCAATCCGCCTTTTTTATTAATTTCATCAACCGCAAATCGTACAGCCTGAAAATGGTGCAGATTAGAAGCAGCGGCATCACCGCTTTTAGCAAAAATTGATGCTATTTTTATGGTGTCAGCAGCCTGAACCTGCGCTTTTCCAACCAGACCAATAAACAACGCTAATACCATTATCAATACAAAATGCAATTTTTCAGGAAATAGTGTCCTTTTCATCGCTTTTCAACCTTTCTTGCAGATCAATCCATAAGAATAATAATACCTTCGGAGAACTCTGATCAAATCAACAATTTGTAAACACAAGCACGACCACCAGCACCAGCATCTATTCAGCAGATACTTGAAACAACTGGTACGACTGACACTTAGCCATTAAACAAAAAAAATTTATTATTAATTGTTCAAAAAAATACCATATAGACTCTGCTTAATTAAGCAGTTTTTATAATTTATTTCTACGCCCCAGGCAACCTGGCGATATTTGGTTTGCTGGTTAATATGTTTTTTGATTGAAAGAATTTTAAGAAGATGGTAGGTTTAAAATACTAAATTCATTTTTCATATTTTTACGTATTTTTGCCTAACAACCCGGATAAAAAAACCTGGAACAACCATTATGTTTGATAAGAATTCACCCAATGAATTTCTATTTGAGGCAATGCAGTATCGAGCCTATTTTGCAGATACCAGAACCTATGAGATTCTGTATATGAACAGCACGCTGGTTGATGCCATTGGTGACCATGTTGGCGAACTTTGCTATAAGGCTATCCATGATGAAGATCAACCCTGCATGTTCTGCACAAACAGTCAACTCATCGACAAAGACAACAAACCAAACAATCAGTCTACGGTGTTTGAATTTTTTAACGAAGCAGAAGACCTTTGGTATCAGCTCCAGGAAAAGGCTGTTCGCTGGTCCGAGGACATAACTGCAAAATACTCCATTGCCATTGATATTTCCGAACTGAAAAAAATGCAGAACCACCTTGCTGAAGCCCATGCTGAACTGGCTCTAAAGAATCGGGAGCTTGAATTTGCAACAAAGCAAAAAAGCGATTTTCTGGCTGGCATGAGCCATGAAATACGAACCCCTATGAATGCAATTTTAGGCATGGCAGATCTGCTTTCTGAAGCAAACCTTGATGCAGATAATAATAAGCTGGTTACAATAATCCAGAATGCCGGGGATAACTTATTAAATTTAATAAACGATATTCTTGATCTCTCAAAGGTTGAATCCGGGCA
>JAOZSB010000148.1 GCA_029939895.1 Desulfobacterales bacterium | reverse complement strand
AAGCTTTTGTCAATTAATTCAAACATTAATTCTATTTTTCAGGATCGACTACTTAATAATTTCGGGGACACTTTACTTAATTATTTGGATTCCGAATAATTTCTAATTTCGGGGACACTTTACTTAATTATTTTAATAATTTCGGGGACACTTTACTTAATTATTTGTAATAATTTCGGGGACACTTTACTTAATTATTTGGATTCCGGCTACTTAAGCCAGAATTCCTGCTACTTACGCCAGAATTCCGGTGTAAGAAAAATAATCACAGTGTAGATTTCAAGGCGGCCCAGGAGCATGCACCAGATCAGGAGCCATTTTCCAGCGGTTGGTATTGTGGCGAAGTTTTCCACAGGGCCGACTGCGCCAAATCCAGGGCCGATGTTGCCGATTGTTGCGGCTACTGCTCCAAATGCAGTTACAAAATCGACTCCAATTCCAGCCAGAAGTACTGTGCAGAGTGCAAAAAGCCCCATGTACAGGGCAAGGAATCCAAGAACACTTTTTACTACATCAGCAGGAACGGTTTTGCCGCCGATTTTAATCTGTGTTACAGCGTGGGGGTGAACCAGTGAGAAAAGCTCCTGGTAGCAGAACTTAAAGCATACCATAACCCGTAAAACCTTCATCCCGCCGCCGGTGGAGCCTGCTGAGGCACCAAGGAACATGCACAGAAGAAGTATGTGCTGCGACATGGCTGGCCATTTTTCATAGTCAGCGGTTGCATAGCCAGTGGTTGTGACGATAGAGACCACCTGGAACGCTGAATACCGCAGGCTGTCGAAAAAACTCTGGTAAACATCCCCGTAGATATTAAATGTTATGATGCCCGTCAGGATCAGCACTATGAACAAAAAGAACCGGCATTCTGAATCTTCCCAGAATGCAAGGGGCTTTCCGCGGATAAGCTGAAAATGGAGGGAGAAATTAATCCCGGCAAGGAGCATAAAGAACACAAAAACATAATCAAAATAAACACTGTCGTAATGGGCAACAGAAGTATTTTTTGTGGAAAATCCGCCCGTGGGCAGTGTTGTAAATGCGTGGCAAAGGGCATCAAAGAGTCCCATTCCGCCAAGGAGGAGGAAGATCGTTTCGATCACCGTGATGAGCAGGTAAACCTTCCAGAGGATCATGGCGGTGTCACGAATTTTCGGCATGAGTTTGTCTGGTATGGGGCTTGGAACCTCTGCCTTGTAAAGCTGCATTCCGCCGACTCCTAAAAATGGCAGGATCGCCAGTGACAGCACAATAATGCCCATTCCGCCGAGCCATTGTATAAAGCTGCGCCAGAACAACAGGCCTTTGGATACGCCTTCTATGTTTGTGAGGATTGAGGAGCCAGTGGTTGTAAAGCCGGACACAGACTCAAAAAAGGAGTTGGTAAAGCCGCCGAATTCGCCGCTCAGCCAGAAGGGTAGCGCACCAGCAAGGCCAGCCGCCAGCCAGCCCAGTGTCACGATAGCCATGCCCTGCCTGGGGGTAATAACATCTGTCTTTTTTGACCTGGTGAACCAGAACAGAGCAAGCCCTGTTGGAAGCGTAATGCCCATTGATTCAAGCAATGGAAAAACGCTGCTGTCCTTGTAGTAAAGTCCGAACAGCACAGGAAAAATCATGAGCAGACCAAGAACAAATGTAAGTGCGCCCACGACGTTGAAAATGTAACGCCATCGCATTTAAAAATACTCCAGCTTTACGGTTAGCATCTTTTCAATCTTTGGCAGTGCCTGTTTTTGTGCAAAAATTATTATCCTGTCGCCAGGCTCAATAACGCTGTCGCCAGTGGGAATGATTACATGCTCTTTTCTTACGATTCCAGCAACAAGCGCACCCTTGGGAAAAGCTACGGTCTTGAGTGGCTTGCCAACAATATCGGATGTTTCCAGTGCAACAGCCTCCAGTACTTCTGCCTGCTCACCCTTGAGGGATTTGGCAGACAGCACCTTGCCGCGGCGTATGTGCTGGAGTATTGTGTTGATGGCCGAAAGCCTGGGGCTGACCACCTGTTCTATGCCGATTATTGACATCAAAGGAAAATAACTGAACTTTAAAATCCTTGTTATGGTTTTTTTCGCACCCATTTTTTTAGCAAGAAGTGAAACCAGAATATTGGTTTCCTCTTCGCTGGTAAGGGTTATCACGAAATCCATGTCCTGAATATTTTCTTCGCTCAGCAGTTCCTGATCGCTTCCATCGCCATGAAGTACAATGCTTTTGTTTAAACTGTCAGCAAGCTCCAGGCATCTTGCGGGGTTCTGTTCTATGATTTTTGTGTATATGGATTTTTTTTCCAGCAGCTTTGCCAGTCGCAAACCGATTCTTCCGCCGCCAATAATCATTACCCTTTTAACCGGCTTTGCATGCTTATCAAAAATAGCCAGGGTCTCCTTGAGGTCTTCCTCTTCACATATAAAATAGACCAGATCACCAGGCAGCAGCCTGTCGTTGCCGCTGGGGATTATCATAATATCGTTACGGACAAGGGCGGCTATCAAGGGCCTTTTGTTGCCCAGCTTTTTGGGAAGCTCCAGCAGCTTGACACCTGCCAGGCGAGCAGTTTTATCAAGGTATACACCTACATATTTAACCTTTCCGTCGGCAAATTCCCCCACGTCAACAGCCCCCGGCAGGCTCATGAGCTTGTCGATTGTCGCAACAACCTCTGCTTCAGGATTGATAACCGTATCTATATGGGGAGATTTTTCCTTGAGTACTTCGCGGTATTTATCATAGGAACCGTCTCTGAGACGAGCCAGTTTTTTAGTGCCAGGGGACAGGATGTCAGTTATTAAACATGCAACCATGTTGGCTTCATCGCTGTTTGTGACTGCAAGGGCAATCTCTGCCTCCTTGATCCCGGCTTCAAGAAGGATCTCCGGGCTGCTGCCGGAGCCAATCATGGCCTGAACATCCAGGCTGTCAGAAACTCTGCGGATTGCATCTGCGTCCCTGTCGATCACAACAACGTCCTTGTTTTCAAGGGACAGTCTGCTGGCAATATTAAAACCGACTTCACCCGCACCAATTATTACTATCTTCAAAACACGCCCTCGCCTGTGTTACTTTTTATGAAATAAACAAAAAAACTTATGAATACAATTTAGCTGATCATGAAAATACAACAAGCAACCCCTTGTGTCAATAATGATGAATACTGTGTTTAATATCAGGTTTTTAATCCCTTGGCAAGCTGGTTAATTGCCTGAATTAATAATACATAAATCAATCGCATTTCACATTGTTCAGGTAGTCAACAAGGGTTTTGACGGCCTTGAGCGTATCCTCGCTGGATTTTTGTCTGGCGGCATTGTAAATTTGAGTACCGCATTTTGAAATTCTGGTAAAGCCGAATGCATCCCCTTCACCCTTCATGCTGTGTCCTATGGTGCTGACTTCATCAAATCTGCCTGATTTTATGAGCTTTTGAATATAGTATGCCTGCTGCCTGGTTTCGTTTATATATTCCGGCACAAACTGCTTGAGAGCCGGGTCTACCTCAATTTTATCTGGCTTTTCCATTTCAGAGAACTTTGTCATGGGCGATTCTTCAGGTTCAAAAGCTCTGTTTCGATCAGAAAGACGAATGTCAATAAAGCCTGCAATAACGCTTAAGAGTTTTCTTTTTTTCAAGGGTTTTGGAAGGTGTGCATCAAACCCCGATGAAAGGCATTCCTCCATCTCCTTTTGCATAACATGGGCTGTTGTGGCTATGATGGGGGTGTGTGGAAGTCCTTTTTTTTGTTCATGCTCCCGCATAAGCCCAATGGCTGTATGCCCGTCCATTACTGGCATCTGAACATCCATCAGCACAATGTCGAAACTTTTATTTGCAAAGGCATCCACAGCCTCCTGTCCGTTTGTGGCAATCTCTATTATCAGCGGAGTGTTTTTAAGAAATTCCACAACTACAATGCGATTGTATTCAGAGTCATCCACCAGGAGAAGCTTTGCGCTGGGCAGGGCCATTCCAGTGGTCTTTTTCCCGCTTGAACCCAGGGGCAAAAGTCCGAAAATAACATATTCGCAAATATCCTTAAGCTCCTTGATCTTAACGGGCTTCACAATATGCTGTGCATCAAATGGTATACCAAAGTGCCTGTCAAGCATTTCCATGCCATGCCCTGCGGTGTCCGTGTTAAACATCAGAACAAGGGAGTCCTTTAATGCTGGTCGGCCTTCGATCAAGGACGAAACATCATCAATCAAATCCATATCAGGGAGGGTTGTATCAACAAGGATCATGTCAAAGGGTTTGCCTTTTTCAGCATATTTATAATCCTTTTCTTTTACTTCATCCCAGGTTTCTGCATAGTCAACCTCTGCATCCCATGACAGCAAGGTAGATATGAGGTTGCGCCTGGTAAAGTCGTGGTCTTCCCCCACAAGGATGCGCCTGCCGTGAAAGTCTGGCTTTTTTTCTCCTGCAAATATCGGAATGTCCGGGCCGTGTTTAAACTGGGCAGTGAAGAAAAATCTGCTTCCCCTGGTTTCTGTGTTTACAACACTTATTTCACCATTCATCAGTTCCACGATTTTTTTGCAAATGGCAAGCCCCAGGCCAGTTCCGCCATGATTTCGTGAAACACTGGAGTCTCCCTGGGTGAAAGTTTCAAATATTGCATCCCTCTGGTTGTCGCTAACGCCGATACCAGTGTCTGTTACTGAAAATTCAATTTCTACAGTGTCATTGCCATCGTCAATGGGAACCGATGAGACCTCCAGGAGAATCTCTCCGGAGTGGGTGAATTTTATGGCGTTCCCGATCAAGTTTACCAGAACCTGCCGCAGCCTCAGCCTGTCACCAAGCAGGCTCAGGGGGGTATCCGGGTCGATCCAGACACCAAATTCCAGGTTTTTTTCATGGGCGCGGATTGCAAGTATGTCGCATGTTCTCTCAACAACCGAAAGCAGGCTGAAGGGCAGGTTTTCCAGGTGCAAATGGCCCGCCTCGACCTTTGAAAAATCAAGGATGTCGTTTATCAGGCCCAGGAGTGCTTCTCCTGATCCCTTGAAAATATCAACATATTTTTCCTGCTCCTTTGTAAGCTGTGTTTCCGAGAGCAGGTCAGCCATCCCTAAAATAGAATTCATGGGGGTTCGTATCTCATGGCTCATCACAGCCAGGAATTCGCTTTTGGCGCGGCTGGCAGCCTCGGCTGCATCCCTTTCCTTTTCAGCCTGCTCCTTGTTTATTCTTTCTGTAACATCAATCATGGAGCCATTATGATATATCTGCTCCCCGTCGGAATCAGCGACTGCGGTTGCAGAGATCCTGACCCAGATCTCGCTTTTATCCTTTTTAAAAATTCTGGTTTCAAAGGATGTTACAGTTCCATTTTCACGAAGGGCGCGCTCAAAGACTTCCCGTTGATGTGGTTTGGCAAAAAATGGTACATTTTCGTGGATATAGCTGCTCAGTAGTTCACCAGGTGAATCATACCCCATGAGTTCAGCCAGGGCAGGGTTTGCACTTACAAATCTTCCGTCCGGGGCTGCCTGGAAAATGCCTTCCACTGCATTGTCGTAAAAACTTTTATACTTCTGCTCACTGTCAACAAGTGCGTCATTGGTATCAATGAGCCTGTCTGAGATGGTGTTAATTGCCAGTGCAATCTGCTTTGCTGCGCCGACCTTGCTGGTATCAATCCGGTAATTTGGATTGACCTTGGAAATTAACTCAGCCTCATTTGCAAGCTCTGTAATGGGCCTTATGACTCCTTTTATCCACTTGGTTCCCAAAAAACCTGTAACGATGACTGCAAATAAACCAGCACCCGCAACAATCCAAAAAAGAAAAAGCCTTGCCTGTAAATCAAAAAGAGAACCTCCGGGTGCTGTCAATCCTTCAATAAACAGGCTTCCGCCAAGAACAAAAATAGCAAACAAAAGTGGCAGGGCAATAAAGATATAAAAAAAGAATAATACCCTTGGCTTTGCCGTGACAGGCTTTGTTTGTGTATTGTCTGTTTGTTCCATTACTGGTTTCATGGGACGGGCAGGCCTTATTATTTAAAATCCGGCTCTTTATAATTTGGCTCAGGTGCCTTTGGGAGATATTTCTCCAGAGCCTCAAGGAGGATGTTTGGCTTGACCGGCTTTGAAATATAGTCGTTCATTCCAGACTCCATGCATTTTTCTTTTACACCTACCATGGCGTGCGCAGTCATGGCTATAATCGGGACATCCGGTACCAGAACTCCGGTCTTACCGGATCTTATCATCATTGTTGCATCGTATCCGTCCATAACCGGCATCTCCACGTCCATAAGCACCAGATCGTATGCAACTAACTCAAGGGCCTCCACAGCCTCCTGTCCATTTGCTGCTGCATCTGCCTTGAACCCAAATTTTTCGAGAATTTTAAGGGCCAGTTTCTGGTTAACTATATTGTCTTCAGCAAGGAGAACCCGGCCGGTTTGCTTCTTTGCCCTCTCCAGCATGTGTTCAGTAATAAAAGATGCATGGGTGGTATCTCTGGGGCATTTACCGGATTTATCATCATTGCACAGGAGCCTGAAAAGACACTCATAGAGTTGTGAACGGCGAACAGGCTTGGTCAGGTAGCCTGAAAAACCAATATCTTTCATTCTTGTGGCATCTCCGGCACTTCCAAGGGATGTGAGCATTAACAGCTTGGTGTCATTAATTTTTTCATCTGCCAATATCAGCTTGGCCAGATCTTCACCATCAAGTTCCGGCATCATGTGGTCAAGAACAACAATGTCAAAGGGAGTTCCAGCATCCACGGCGTTTTTTAGCGCATCAATTGCATGGTGGGGGAATTCCAGCGATGTATAGGTGCAGCCCCAGCCCTTGAAAAATGCTTCCAGAAGTTCCCTGTTGGTGGCGTTGTCATCCACGGAGAGTATTTTTTTGCCTTTAATGCCTGTCCTTGTTGAAAAGAACTGTTCCGTTGCATTTTCCTGTTTTTCAAACACAGCAGAGAAATTAAAGGTAGAGCCTTTGCCAAGCGCGCTTTTTACACCAACGTTACCGCCCATCAATTCTGCAAGACGCTTGCTTATTGTAAGTCCCAGGCCTGTTCCGCCGTATTTTCTTGTGGTAGATGAATCCTCCTGGGAAAAGGATTTAAAAAGCTTGTTCATCCGATCCGCAGGGATGCCAATGCCTGTGTCTGTAACGGCAAAGTTGATTTTCGCTTTTTTGCCATCATCTTTTTCAAGGCTGATCCTGATTATGATTTCGCCTTTTTCAGTAAATTTTATTGAATTGCCGGCAAGGTTTAAGAGAATCTGGCGAAGCCTTCCAGGGTCACCCTTCAGGTGGGATGGCACGTCATCACTGAAAACATAGTTTAGTTCCAGATCTTTTTCATGCGCTTTCATGGCCAGGAGTTCGGCTGCGTCACTAATGGCAGTTCTAAGGTTGAAATCGAGGGTTTCAAGATCAAGTTTGTCGGCTTCAATCTTGGAAAAATCAAGAATATCGTTAATGATTGTCAGCAGGGAGTCGGCACTGTGGCTGATTGTCCTGGCAAAGTCCCTCTGCTCGGAATCGAGCTTTGTGTCAAGTATCAGGCCGGTCATGCCCATTATGCCGTTCATGGGGGTTCGTATTTCGTGGCTCATGCTTGCCAGGAACTCGCTTTTTGCACTATTGGCGGAATTGGCCTTTATCGCCAGCTCCTTTGTTTCTTTTATCATGCTTTCAAGTTCATCGGTTTTTAAGCGCAGCAGGAAGCTCTGGAATATATTCTGGCGATACCACGAGTAATCATTTCTAACTATAAAAACAAGAAACGCAAGATTGAGGATACACATGAAAGCTATTGAATAGCCCTCTGCTGAACCACGCAGCAGTCCCCAGATTATCAAAGGCACCATTAACGTGAGTACGTATACTATGGCAAAGGCCCGGTTTGGCGAAAAAGACGTAGTTCCACCGGCTGCTACACCGGCTATCATTATCATTGCAGTCATGGATACATAATGCATCCCGTAAAAACTGAGTGTAGATATAACAAGCACGGCCCATATTGCACCGGTTATACACGTCAGGGCCAGGTTGATGCATGTATAGACAAAGGGCTTTTTCGGATTTTTCTTAAGTCGATAAAGAACAACCCCAAGCCTCAACAGCGTTACCACGATTAAACATGATGTTATCCTGATGGCAAATGTAGGGTAATGCTTCATCAGAGGAGTAATAAAAAGAATAATAAAAAAGAGAAAAACATTTACAGGTATGGATTTTACAAGGCGCTTTGAAAGCTCCAGGTCAGCCTTATACCGGAATTCCTGTATAAATTCTTCTTTTAGCTCATCATCGTGAAGATCATCAACCGTGAGTCCCAAAAAAAGATCTGGCTTGTCTGGGCTCACATCTGGTTTCGGCTCAGGTTTTTCTATATCTGTATCCTCAAAATTTGCCATGAAAAAACGGCTCCTTTATGAGCAACTGCTTTATTTTGAAAAATTACCATATACAAAAAAAACTTACAGACCACTGTTAATCCAGATATGACAAAGGGCGCTCAAATCGATCAAGTGTGATACAAAAAAACACACAAACCGCAGGAATACATAGAAGTATCTCAAAGATAAACCACAACATCAAATAATAACTCAAGGATTAACTTTAAGACAATATCACAACATCTATTCATATTTCAAGGAATAATAAGTGTGATGGAAAAATGTTTTTATGTTACATTGACTTCAGGCAGATTTGATGTGTAATAAATGTATTATTTGAAAGAGTTCAGCTATTTATAGAAGATGGGGGGAATAATAATTTTATACTGAAAAAAATTAAAATTGAATTTGCATAATTCGTAACAGATAACAATGCTATTGTACTAGAATTCAATATTATTTGGTGTGCGTGGAAATGGCACTACGTCACGGATATTGGTGATTCCGGTTACGAGCATAAGGAACCGCTCAAAGCCAAGACCAAAACCGCTGTGGGGTGCTGATCCGTATTTTCGGGAATCAAGGTACCACCAGTATTCTTCTCTGTTGATACCTGTGTCATCCATCCGGGATTCGAGGATGTCCAGGCGTTCCTCCCGCTGGCTTCCGCCTATGATCTCACCGATTCCGGGAACGAGAACGTCCATGGCAGCAACGGTTTTTCCGTCATCGTTTGCTCGCATATAAAAGGGTTTTATGCTTTTGGGGTAGTCATGAACAATGACCGGTTTTTTAAAATGCCTGTCTGTCAGGTATTGCTCGTGCTCAGACTGGAGATCCCTGCCAAAGCTTACTTCATATTCAAACTGGTGTTTTGCTTTTTCGAGTATTGCAACAGCCTCTGTATACGGCAGCCGCACAAACCCGGATTCAAGGATTGATTCAAGCCGATTCATCAGCTTTTTGTCCACAAACTTTGCAAACAGCTCAATATCTTCCTTGCACTCTGAAAGGGCGTACTCAACAAGATACTGGATAAATTCTTCGGCAATATCCATGTTGCCGATCAGGTCGCAAAAGGCCATCTCCGGCTCTACCATCCAGAATTCTGCAACATGGCGGCGGGTGTTGGAGTTCTCCGCCCTGAAGGTCGGCCCAAAGGTGTAAACATCCCCAAGGGCAAGGGCGAACATCTCAGCAGATAGCTGGCCCGAGACAGTAAGATTTGCTTCTTTTCCAAAAAAATCGTTTTCAAAATCAGGCTTTCCGTCAATTTTGGGAACTGCTTCCAGGTCAAGTGCTGTCACCCTGAATAGTTCCCCGGCCCCTTCGCAGTCAGAGCCTGTGAGGATTGGCGTGTGAATATAGCGAAACCCCCGGTCTCTGTAAAATTTGTGAATTGCATAGGATATTTCCGAGCGTATCCTGAAGGTTGCGCCATACTTGTTTGTCCTGGGCCGTAGGTGGGCGATGGTGCGCAAATATTCATCCGTGTGCCGTTTTTTCTGTAGAGGGTATGTTTCCGGGGTAAGGCTGACTACTTCTACTTCCGCAGCCTGTACTTCCCACTTCTGCCCCTTGCCCGGAGATGCCACAAGCCTGCCGATGATGGTTACTGCTGACCCTGTTGTTATCTTCTTTACTTCTTCATAGTTTGCAATATCTGAATCTGCAATCACCTGGATATTAGAAAGACATGACCCGTCATTTACTTCAATAAAGGAAAAATCACTGGAGTCTCTTTTGGTTCGAACCCAGCCGGAAAGAATAATTTTTTCCTTTGGTGCATCGGATTTGAGCAGGTGAACTATCTTTTCTCTTCTCATTTTTTTTCCTGATAAACTTAATATTTACAATGAAGTCTTTTGCTTAACTTCTCCAAGTGTTTATTTATAATGATCGTGTCATTAGATTTATATGTCGCCCCAACAGGGCTGACTGGATACTGGTATATCATATTTTCCATCTTTCATCACATTAAGAATTTTGTTACATTTTTTTTAATCGGGTTCAACTTGGGTTTTTTGTATAACCGCAAAACATTCTTATTTTTTCTATCTTAAATAT
>JAOZSB010000503.1 GCA_029939895.1 Desulfobacterales bacterium | reverse complement strand
GGGGTGTATCAAATTTTTGCAGGCAGGATTCTAAAATGCGATTGTCTGGTTCAAAGTGATCATACCACTTTCCAAAGGCGCATTTATGGGGATCCGTGGCAAGCTTGAATTCACGGTGATCATGAACCGATGATTCCAGCTCTGTTATCCAGTTTTTGTGATCCTGCTCACGCTGATTCAGCAGCTTTATAAGATCATCAGATTCAGTCAGCATTGATGTCATGCCCATTTTTACACGTAAATCCAGAACAGGAAGCACCTGACCCCTAAGGTTTATCACACCCCGGATGTATTCGGGTGTTTTGGGAACAGGGGCCACCTTTGGCATTGCAACCATTTCCCGCACATTATCAACCGAGACTGCAAACATTTCTTTTGCAAACTGAAAAATTACCCAGGGCATGTCCTCTCTAGTAATACTCATGTGCAGTTTCCTTTTTTAGTGTAAAAAATGCAAAACCTTAAAAAACTCTACTCCTCATCAGTGTCAGAGGCCTTGTCAATATCAATGATAGTTTCTGACAAATATGGCCGTGTTTCATATTTTGTAATTCTCATAAGCTTTTTTGTTATTGTTGCCATCCTGTCAACCTGCTCCTTGATGGCAGTAATATTTCTGTGGAGCGGGTCTCCCTCGGCAACCTCAAGAACCGCAAGCTCCACAAACCCGGATATTATTTGCAGGGGCTGGTTAAACTCATGGCAGATCGAGCCAGCCATTTCCAGTACTGCATCAAGCTGCTTGCTGGCGACCTTCTGCCTGTGTAGTTGAAGCATTCGCGCACCAGTACTGATATGAAACTTTATTTGGTTTTTATCATATGGCTTGATGATATAAGCGTCTGCACCAGCATCCATGCCCCCTGTTATGCAGTCTTTTGCTTCCATGGCCGTTACAATAATAATAAATGTGTACTCATCGGTCATGCCCTCCCGGATGTTTGCGCATAGCTCCAGGCCGTTCATTCCGGGCATGTCCCAGTCTGTAAACAGGATGCCGGGTCTATGCTCCTGCCACAAACCCCATGCCTGGCTGCCGTTCTCTGCAAGCAGTACTTCGTGGCCGCTGTTCTTGACCAGCAGCGCAAGTTTCTTACGGCTTACAAGCTCATCATCTGCAATCAAAATTTTTAATTTTCTGCTCATTTATTAACTATATCTCCATACCAGCCGGGCAGGTTGAATAGTCTGTTTTTTGGGTCAATTTCTACGTAAAAAAATTCGTTAATAAATGCATACGAATAACGTATACTATTTATCCACCATGTTCAATGCTTTTTTCATATCTTTTTTTATGGGATAACTGCATAATAATCAAATTACTTCAATCCAGGCCTGTGACGTTTTTGGTTATTGCACCAATATTTTTGTGACAGCAAAGGCCTGCCGGCTGATTTGTGATTTCAGATTTATGATTGCAGCTTCCCGGTTTTCCCCATGGGATTACCGTCCTGTTTTTTTTACGCTACGTAGTAAAGCCCCTGAGGAGCAACAAACAGCTTTTGCATCAATCCATAATTTGGTAATTATGCCCCAAAAAGCAAACAAAAACAAGCAACAATAGTGGCTGCCTGTATACTTTTTGACTCTTACATGCGGGTATTTTTCTTTACATCCATATCTTGTTTTGCTACTAATAAATCTATTGTTATGGATTGCATAATATTTTGCAATGCTAATATCGTTCATGAGATTCTGCGTGCCTGCGCTGCTATGAAATACATATCCGCCACCCGCTTGAATCTCCTGCCACTGCACGTGCTGAAACAACCCCCAGGGAGGAATTGGTTTGGATAAACAAGAAGCAATAGAACGTATTCGAGATAAATATCTTAATAAAAAAAAAACGTTCATGACAAAGAAGGTAGCGTAAAATTTTTTAAATCGCTGCTTGAAATCAGCAAAGAGAACGGACTTGATGAATATATTGCATGGTGTGAAGGAGTTCTTTCTAATTTTGAGGGCGAGAAAGCAGAAGCTATAAAAGCTTTTAAAAAGGCCATAGATATTGCTGCGGATTTTGCATTTCCCTGGCACGGGCTGGGGTATGTGTATGTTAATCAAAAAGAATATGAACTTGCGAAAGAAGCGTATGAAAAAGCCATAGAGATTGATGGAAATTATGCATATCCCTGGCACGGGCTGGGGAATGTGTATGGCAATCAAAAAGAATATGAACTTGCGAAAGAAGCGTATGAAAAAGTCATAGAGATTGATGGAAATTATGCAGCTCCCTGGTACGGGTTGGGGAATGTGTATAGAAATCAAAAAGAATATAAACTTGCGAAAGAAGCGTATGAAAAAGCCATAGAGATTGATGGAAATTTAGCACATCCCAGGAACGGGCTGGGGAATGTGTATTCTGAGCAAAAAGAATATAAACTTGCAAAGAAGCACTACTTGGAAGCAAAGAATCTTTTTGAAAAGGACAAAGATGAATATTGGGCTTCTTATTGCCAGGGTAGAATTGAGTTGATGGATAGACTTATTCGATCAGAAGAAAACGCTCGTAAAGAAAAGATTGATGACCGCATTACGAGGGTTTTAGCTAAAATTAAAAAGGGTGGAATAGCAGAAAAGGCTGAAGATAATAAGAAAAATTTTTATGATTTTGTCAAGGAAAAACCAGGAAAAAAGGAAAAACCAGAAAAAAATGAAATTGATGAACCCTATTTTCAAGTACTTCGCCGTTGGAACTCCTATACGCCTATTATAGCAGATAATTATCATATCAGTAAAGGGGGCGGCTATTTCTTAAAAAATGGTGACGAGGGGA
>JAOZSB010000147.1 GCA_029939895.1 Desulfobacterales bacterium | reverse complement strand
TTCAAAAAGCATTGAATCAATTGTTGAAGAACTAAAACCAGAAATTACTTATTATAATACTTCAAAGGGCGGGGTTACATTTTCTGGCGGTGAAGCAACACTGTTTCCGCAATATGCTGCAAAATTAGCAAAGGCCCTGATTCAGGAGGATATAAGCGTTGCCCTTGAAAGCTGTGGACAATTCAGCCTTAAAGGAGTTACGCCCATTGAAGGGACTTCTGACTTTGATGCAAATGCGCTCCACGGCGATGTCTGGGATTTTATCTCACAGTTAAATCTGATTTTATTTGACGTTAAGGTTTTTGACAATGAAGAGTCGCGCAAACTTATCAACGTTGGGAATGAAAAAATAAAAAGCAACCTGTCTGTACTTGCTTCCCTTATGAAGCAAAATGCCGGCCCGAACGTCTGGCCCAGGCTGCCGCTGGTTCCAAGGATGACCAATACCAAAGAAAACCTTGCTGGCTGGGCAGGATTTTTATTGAACATCGGGATAAAAAATATTACTATTATCCCCTACCACAATCTTGGTGAATCCAAAAAAACCTGGATCGGCATTGATATGAAAACTGATATTCCTGATCTTTCAGATGAGGATCTATCAGCAGCAAAAAACATCCTCACCCAGGAAGGCATGACATGTTTTTCACCTGGTGAGGAAAACTGGGAAGTACTTTAGCTCCTGATTTTAATATTCAATTTTTTTTACACAGAAAGGAAAATACCATGTCAGCACTTTT
Source organism: Desulfobacterales bacterium (assembly GCA_029939895.1). Lineage (GTDB taxonomy): Bacteria > Desulfobacterota > Desulfobacteria > Desulfobacterales > JAOZSB01 > JAOZSB01. Next base: position 9,810 of record JAOZSB010000147.1, on the reverse strand, counting down.
TACTCCGAAAACATTAGGTAAAACCCAAATCAGCAACCGCTTTGTGCGATCTGCAACAAATGAAGGCATGGCCACCCCTGAAGGCGAGGTAACTGACCGGCTGGTAAAGGTTTATAAAAACCTGGCCAAGGGCGGAGTCGGCATGATAATTTCGGGGCATATGTTTATAGACCCGCTGGGGCAGGCATCAAAGGGGCAGGTATCAATCCACAACGATGAAGCTGTGCCTGGTCTGAAAAAACTTACAGAGGCCGTGCATCAGCATGACAGCAAAATTATTTTTCAATTGTCACATTCCGGCAGACAGGTGGAAAAGCAGGTGCTGGGACAAACTCCAATGGCTCCATCCTCTATCCATCGTGACCTCATCAACATCCAGAAGCCAAAACAAATGAGCGAAGAAGTAATCCAGTCCCTGATCCTCGCCTTTGGCAAGGCTGCAAAGCGGGCAGTTGATGCTGGTGCTGATGGAGTACAGGTTCATGCGGCCCACGGCTACCTGATAAGCCAGTTTTTATCACCCTTTTTTAATCAGCGCTCTGACAAATGGGGCGGTTCCGATGAAAACCGTTTTAATTTTTTAAAAGAGGTCACAAAGGAAGTAAAGCAAGCAATACCCGAAGATAAAATCCTGATAATAAAAGTCAACGGGGATGACCACACGCCTGACGATGGAGTCACTCCGCCTCTGGCTGCTAAATATGCTGCCTGGATAGAGTCACTTGGATATGATGGCATTGAGGTAAGCTGCGGTAATGGTGCATTTGCGCCCTTCAGTGTTTTCAGGGGAGAAGTGCCGGTTGAAGATATGATTAAATATTTTCCATGGTGGAAAAAAGCAATAGCACGAATCAAGCTGCAAAAAATGGTTGGCAAACACGACCTTGTTCATGGCTACAATCTTGATGCAGCAAAAGTGATTAAGGCAGCCGCAACAAAGACTCCAATCATACTGGTTGGGGGTGTTCGCAAGTTGTCCCATATGGAAGAAATAGTAGAGAAAGGCCCGGCAGACTTTATATCCATGGCACGCCCCTTTATTAAAGAACCCTTCATAGTCAATAAATTCAAGGAGGGGAAAAGGGATGAAGTAAAATGCATTTCCTGCAACAAGTGCTTTGTCGGCTCTCGTCAGGATTTGCCTGTGCTGTGCTATGAAAAGGGATACCCGAAAAAATAATTATTAAAAAAAATTTGAGTATTGGAGAAACTTATGAAGCCCCTGAAAATTATAATGCCCCTTCCGAGTCATGACTTTGATCCCACGGAGGCTGCTGTATCGTGGAAAATTGTTCATGATGCTGGTCATGAAGTCGTGTTTGCAACCCCTGACGGGAAACGGGGTTTTGCAGATCCCCTTATGATTACCGGCGAGGGCCTTGATCCCTGGGGCTGGATTCCTGGAATAAAAAAAATAAAAATATTTGGTTTACTCCTGCGTGCAGCAGCACCCGGACTGGCTGCATACAGTGCAATGGAAGAGGATGCAAATTTTTTAAACCCCAAGGCCTATGAAGAATTATCAATCGAGGACTACGACGGCATGATCCTGCCGGGGGGCCACGCACCGCTTATGAAGGAGTACCTGGAAAACCAGGCTCTGCAAAGCTTTGTTGCTGATTTTTTTGACAGTGTTGACGAGTCTGGAAATCATAAACCCATAGCTGCGGTGTGCCACGGCGTGGTTCTGGCTGTTCGAAGTATTTCTAAAAAAACAAATAAGTCTGTGCTGCATGGTAGAAAAACCACTGCCTTAACCTGGGATCTGGAGCGCTCTGCATGGTTGCTGACCAGGTTCTGGGCACGTTTTTGGGATTCCGGCTATTATCGAACCTACATGGAATCCGGTGATGAGCCGACTGGATACTGGAGCGTTGAAGCGGAAGTAAAACGCGGCCTGGCAAATGATGCTGATTTCCTGACCGTCCCAAAGGATTCAATAAACCACTTTCAAAAGGACAGCGGCATGTTTCGAGATGCCATTAATGATGACCGGCCTGCCTGGGTTGTCCATGACGGGAACTACATATCTGCCCGGTGGCCGGGCGATGTCCATACCTTTGCAAGACGATTTGTTGAGCTCCTTGGTGAGTATTACAAATAAGATTTATCAAATAAAAAATTTTGATTGTGCCGGGAATAAATGCACGCAATTGCAATCCCGGCATTGCTGCCAATAAGTGTCATCTCAGGCATGTATTGCCAATATTTGGTCATTGGAGTCGGGAATTTTGCGCCTTTTTTTTTGATAATGTGTTGAGCCTGCAATAAAAATGCTCGTAATCGTTATCAAATAGTTGACCCTGGAAATTTATCTGATTCATTTTCTCAAAAAAAACTTTAATATTCTTGAACAATTTTAAAATTAGATATACAATTTAATTATAATATTAAAACATATAAATTTGATTTTAAATTTTCTAATAGTCTATAACAAATTCAACTGCTTGAACTTCCATGGCCCGCTATGGCAAAGTCTGCTTGTTCAGATATTTTTTTTACTTATTTCAGAACCAGACCTCAGGTAAATATTCAATTTTTCATAAGGAGAAAAAATGAAAAAGGGCGTAAAAATTTGGAGAGATGAAAATGGCATTCCCCATGTGGAGGCTGATAATGTAGCTGATATGTTTTGGGGACAGGGTTACGCCCACGCCAAGGATCGGGGAATGCAGATGCTCCTTATGCGAATTTTGGGACAGGGCCGGGCCTCTGAAATACTTAGCGGTGATGATAATACGCTTAAAATTGATATGTTCTTTAGACGAATGAACTGGCACGGGAACCTCACCAATCAGGTCGCTGGAATGGAGCAACATGAAAAGCAATATCTGAACGCCTATTGCGAAGGCGCAAATGCAGTACTCCAAAAAAAGTGCCCCTGGGAATTCAAGCTCATGGGATACAGCCCTGAGCCGTGGACAGGCGAAGACAGCCTTATGATTTCACGGATGGTAGGGTATTTGACTCTGGCCCAGTCTCAGGCAGAGATGGAGCGGCTGCTTGTTGAATTTGTTCAGGCCGGTGTTTCACAGAAAAAGCTTGAGAACCTGTTCCCCGGTATTCTTGGGGGACTTGATATTGATCTGCTGAAAAAAGTAAAGCTGCATGAACATGTAGTACTCCCCTCAACCCTTTGGGACGTTGCAGTTCCAAGAATGATGGCATCGAATAACTGGGTTATTTCCGGTTCAAAAACCGCCTCAGGCAAGCCTATTATTGCCAATGACCCGCATCTGGAGGTAGACAGGCTTCCCAATGTCTGGTCTGAAGGTTCCCTCAGGACAAAAGATCGCTACATGACAGGCGCATCCATGCCCGGAGCACCGGGTGTTTTGTCGGGCAGAACCAATGATTTTTCCTGGGCAGTCACCTACTCCTTTCTGGATGCCATAGATTCATGGGTGGAAAAATGCGAGAATGGAAAATACTACATGGAAGAAGGCGATCAATGGGTAGATTTTAAGCAAAGAAAGGAAGTCATAAAGCGAAAAAAGAAAGAGCCAGAAGAAACAACCTTTTATGAGAACAGCCACGGCGTGCTGGACGGTGATCCAAATGAAGAGGGTTATTATCTTGCAACCCGCTGGGCAGCAAGCGAGTCTGGAGGGGCAACAATATCTGCGTTGTTTAGACTATGGGACGCTAAAACCGTTGATCAGGGCAGAGACATAATGGGTAAGGTTGAAACCGGATGGAATTTTATTTTTGCCGAGCCGGGTGGAGATATAGGATACCAGATGACGGGCCTTGTGCCGATACGACGGGAAGGGATCAGCGGATTTGTTCCATTGCCTGGGTGGAAAAAAGAAAATGACTGGCAGGGATTTTTAAGCCACACAGAACTACCAAGGATCAAGAACCCTGAACAGGGATATTTTGCGACTGCAAATCATGATTTAAATGAATATGGCACAGCAAACCCGATAAACATGCCAATGGGTTCGTACCGGGCAGATAGAATCGGTCACCTTATTGAACAGAAAGACGATATCACCGTTGCTGATATATGCGAGATGCACTTTGATGTTTATTCGCTTCAGGCTGAATATTTCATGGAAATCCTGCGACCTTTACTTCCCGACACACCCAATGGGAAGATATTAAAGAAATGGGATTTGAATTATGATCTTGAATCCAAAGGTGCTTTCCTGTTCGAAGAATTTTACACAGAATTGTACAGGGAAGTATTCGGAAGAATGGGCTTTGGTGATGGGGTCATTGATTTTTTAAAGGAAGAAACAGGCGTATTTATAGATTTTTATGACAATTTTGATAAAGTACTTCTATCTGAAAACTCACCATGGTTTGAAGGTAAAACCAGGGATGAAATTTTCCGTGAAGTTGCTGCCAAGGCTCTTGAAGTTAAGGCAAAGACCTGGAATGACGTTCAACAGTTTATGATGACCAATATTCTATTTGGCAACAAGCTACCGGCATTTTTTGGCTTTGACAAAGGGCCAGTTGCAGCCATAGGCAACCGGGCCACGGTTCACCAGGGACAGATCTACCGGAGCGGGGGCAGAGATACAACCTTTATGCCTGGACTTAGAACGGTAACTGACCTGATAAATGATGATTACTTTTCTGTTCTTATTGGGGGCCCATCAGACCGAAGATTTTCAAAGTGGTATGATTCAGATGTGGCAAACTGGAGCAATGGCAACTATAAGTTGATTTCTCCTGACCCGAAGCAGAAAAAATTCAAATTCTGACCTGCAATCAATCGGTGTAATAAGTCATTTTGCATCAGCTATATATCCGTATTACTATATTGCAGGGGCAGTGCCTACGTGCCTGCCCGGAACGGATTAACAACCAGAGCGACAAGGGCGACATATTGAAAGAGGGCAACCACAAAGGGTTTGCCCCTACGAAAAAAGAGTTTACGTGAAGCGTGGGAACGAGAAAAATATTGACGAAATTGCAGTGAAAAATCTATCAATAATATCAAACATATAGAAAAGAATTATTTTAGGAGTTTTTATGAAAAAAGGCGTAAATATTTGGAGAGATGAAAATGGCATTCCCCATGTGGATACTGATAATGTAGCTGATATGTTTTGGGGGCAGGGCTACGCCCACGCAAAAGATCGGGGGATGCAGATGCTCCTCATGCGGATTTTAGGGCAAGGCAGAGCAGCAGAGCTTTTAAGCGGCGATGATGAAACCCTTAAAGTAGATATGTTTTTTAGGAAAATGAACTGGCACGGGAACCTGGAAAATAATGTTGAAGCACTCGGTGATTCGGCAAAACAATATCTGAACGCCTATTGTGATGGCGCAAATGCTGTATTGCTGAAGAAATGTCCCTGGGAATTTAAACTCATGGGGTATTCTCCAGAGCCGTGGACACCCGATGATTCGCTTATGATTTCCCGGATGGTGGGATATTTGACCCTGGCACAGTCACAGGCAGAGGTGGAGCGGCTTCTGGTTGAATTTGTTCAGGCTGATGTTTCAATGGAAAAACTTGAGGACCTGTTTCCAGGAATTCTTGGGGGATTGGATATTGATCTGATAAAAAAAGTAAAGCTCGAAGAGCGTGTAGTACTTCCATCAACCCTATGGGATGTTGCGGTTCCAAGGATGATGGCATCTAATAACTGGGCAATTGCTGGTTCCAGAACCGCTTCTGGCAAGCCAATCGTTGCTGGTGATCCGCATCTCGAAGTTGACAGGCTCCCCAATATCTGGGCCGAACTGGTACTCAAAACAAATGATCGTTACATGGTCGGAGCATCAATGCCAGGCGCACCAGGCATTTTGATAGGGCGAACACCAGACCTTGCCTGGGCAGTGACCTATTCCTTTCTTGATGGCGTTGATTCATGGGTGGAAAAATGCGATAAGGGCAAATACTATTCAGAAGATGGTGACCAGTGGATTCCTTTTAACCAGCGACAGGAAGTTATTAAACGCAAAAAGAAAAGCCCTGAAGTAGTAACATTCTATGAAAATCAACATGGCGTGCTCGACGGCGACCCAAACAAAGAGGGTTTATATCTGGCAACCCGGTGGTCAGCAAGTGAATCTGGCGCGACTTCCATGACATCACTTTTTAGATTGTGGGACATGAAAACCGTTGATGAGGGAATGGATGTAATAGGACAGGTAGAAACCGGGTGGAATTTTGTTTTTGCCGCTCCAAATGGCGATATAGGGTATCAGATGACAGGCCTTGTACCAAGACGGCGTGAAGGGATAAGCGGTTTTGTTCCATTGCCTGGATGGAAAAAAGAAAACGACTGGCAGGGATATCTTGACCACACTGAACTCCCAAGAGTCAAGAACCCGGATAAGGGATATTTTGCAACCGCCAATAATGATCTGAATAAATATGGAACCGCAAGCCCCATAAACATAGCAATGGGAGCATACCGTGCAGATCGGATCGGTCAGCTTATTGAACTCAAAGATAATATCACCGTTGCTGATATATGCGAAATGCACTTTGATGTTTACTCACTCCAGGCCGAGTATTTCATGGAAATACTGCGCCCCCTACTTCCAGACACACCAAATGGAGACATCTTAAGAAGCTGGGATTTGAATTATGACCTTGAATCGAAAGGTGCATTTTTATTTGAGGAATTTTACAAAGAACTATACCTGGAAGTATTTGGCAGGACTGGCTTTGGTGATGGAGTTGTTGAATTTTTGCGTGAGGAGACTGGCGTGTTTATCGACTTTTATGATAATTTCGATAAAGTACTTCTTTCTGAAGACTCACCCTGGTTTGAAGGCAGAACAAGGGAAGAAGTATTCCAGGAAGTGGCTGCCAATGCACTTGATGTTGAAACAAAGACCTGGCATGATGTTCAGCAGTTTATGATGAGCAATATCCTGTTTGGCAACAAACTGCCGGCTATCTTTGGATTTGACAAAGGCCCCATACCAGCCATCGGCAACAGGGCCACGGTACACCAGGGACAGATTTATCGAAGCGGAGGCAGGGACACCACTTTCATGCCCGGACTAAGAACTGCAACCGACCTTGCCAGTGATGATTACTTCTCTGTGATTATTGGCGGGCCTTCTGATCGAAGATTCTCAAAGTGGTACACCTCAGATGTGGAAAACTGGCTCAATGGCAACTATAAATTACTTTCCCTTGATCCAGGACAAAAGAAATTTAAATTCTGATTAAGTGCAGTAAAAAAAGAAATAAAAAAACCGGTAATCGTTTTAATACAGAGGTAGCATCATGAAGCTGTTTGGAAAACTGATTTTATCATTCTTCGTCTTTGCCAGCGCTACATCCTTTTCATTTGCCGGAAAAGAAATCAAAATGGTGTATAAGGAGGGTGGCAAACTTCCGTTAATCGCAAAAATGCCGGACAACACTGGCGCATACATGGAGCTTTTTTCTAAAGCCGCAAAAAAAATCGGCTGCACAATAAAAGTTTCACGAATGCCTAAAAAACGACTTCACTACAAATTGGAAAAAGGTGAGTTAGACTTTTATCCGGGAGCATCGTTTTCAACAAAGAGGGCTAAATATCTATACTACATTGAAAATGGTTTTATGACCGGCGATTATGGCATCACTTCAGTCAATACTTCTGACATTTTTGATTACCAGCAAATTAAAGAATTCGACTTGACATGGCTGATGGAACTCGGAAGTTCAAAGCTTGAACTTGCAAATGAAATTGGAACTAAAACTCAATCTGTTTACCATGCAGATATTGAGTTGGCTAGAAAGCTTGTTACCAACGGCAGAAAAATTTTTTACATTGCTGATAAAGAACTTGTTGACTACTATCTCAAAAAAAAGGGCGTTGCATCCTTTAGAGAAGCTGGTTTAAAAGTACATCCAAACTGCTGTGAAGGTGATATGCCCATGCACATGGGCTTTTCACGCCTCTCTCCACTTTTTAAGGAAAAAGCAAATCCAGAATATGACGCAACTAGAAAATTAAGCCCAGCCAATTTCCCAACCATAGTCGACCCGGAATGTGTTGCAGCTAAACTTGGTCAGGCATTAAAGGAAATGAAAGCAGATGGTGAAACCGATAAAATATATAAAAAATATTTTTCTCGGGTTGCTCATTCAAAAACTGTTATCTATGGGGTTAAAATTCCAGGAGTTCATGAAGAAAATAAATCGGGAATATATGACAAATTTATTGATAGAATACTATTGAAACCAGATTTGGCAACTTTTATTCTTCTTCCACCAGCACGTGCAGTAAAAGAATTTTCTAATTGTAAAAATTGTTGTCTCACTCCCATGAATCCGAGTAAAGACCTCAAAGACAAATTGAAATTTGGTAACGATGTTATCTACACTGACACAATAGGTTTTTCAAAAATGTTCATATTTACCGGTAAAGACAAAAAAGTTATTAGTAAATTGTCAGATTTAAAAGGAAAAACAGTAGGAGTGAGATATGGCTTCTATTATGGAGAAGCATTTGAGAAAGCAGAGTTAATAATTGACTCGACTGCATATTCTATTGCAAAGAACATTACGAAATTAGATCAGGGAAGAATAGATGCGTTTGTTGCATATGTGCCTGACGCTTATGATGCCTTTAAAAGTTTGGGGAAAGATCCTTATCCTCATGATAAGAACAACGCTCTTGTTGTTTACAAGGACTGCATGGTCTGCCGGGATGTCCCAAAGGAATTTATTGAAACATTTAACAAGGGGTTAAAACAAAAATAAGCAGTCACTGTAACACAAAGATATTTTGAAGTATCCTGTATTTTTTATATATGCCCGTAATTGTAATTTTTGTGTCAAAACTGTTTACACTCACAAAAAGTTGTTATAAAATATGGTATAAATTAAAAATTGAAAAAATAACAATTCAACAACCTTTTACAAAGGAGTTTATTGCTATGAAGTTATTTGGAAAATTGGCTTTATCGCTTGTCCTTATTATTAGTTTTACATCCTTTTCATTTGCTGGTGCAGAAATCAAAATGGTGTATAAGGACGGTAGCAAACTTCCATTAATCGCAAAAATGCCGGATAACACTGGCGCATACCTGGAGCTTTTTTCTAAAGCCGCAAAAAAAATCGGCTGCAAAATTGTCATTTCACGGATGCCGAAAAAACGCCTCCACCAAAAATTAGGTACTGGCGACCTGGACTTTTATCCTGGCGCGTCCTTCTCCAAAAAAAGATCCAAATATCTCTACTACATTGAAAATGGTTTTATGACCGGAGATTACGGTGTCACCTCTGCCGATACACCTGAAATTTTATCTTATCAGCAAGTAAAAGAGCTTGAACTGACATGGCTGATGGAACTCGGAAGTTCGAAGCTTGAACTTGCAAACAGCATGGATGCAAAAACACAATCCGTCAGAGAGGCAGATATTGATAAGGTTAAACAGCTTGTCACCTTAAAGAGAAATCCTTTTTATGTTGCTGACAAAGAGATTATTGATTACTATTTAAAAAAGCACGGCATTACTTCCTTTAAAGAAGTTGGGCTGAAAATTCACCCAAACTGCTGCGAGGGTGAGCAGCCGATGTATATGGGCTTTTCGCGTTTTTCCTCCCTTTATAAAGAAAAACCAAATCCTGCATACGACAAATCCAAAAAACTAAGCCCGTCCAACTTTCCGACCATAGTCGACCCGGAATGTGTTGCAGCCAAGCTTGGTCAGGCATTAAAGGAAATGAAGGATTCAGGAGAAACTGCAAAAATTTATACGAAGCACTTCTCCAAATAGTTTGTATGAAAGAGACCGTAAAGATTTACAACTCTTTCACATTGTTGCTGTGGGCAAAAAATAAACACATAAATAGTCTGCCCGTAGCAGTTTGTAATTGCGTGCAATAAGGAAGTA
>JAOZSB010000502.1 GCA_029939895.1 Desulfobacterales bacterium | reverse complement strand
TTGTATTACAATTCTTTTTTCCTCCAGTGATGACTGGTGTTGTTTTATAATTACGACACCATGAACGTCATCACCAGAAAGAAAAATGCTATGACACTTAAGTTGTTTATTAACTAATTATTAGAAATCTGCAAAATCATCATCATCCAGCGGTATTACCTGGTCTGGACGAACTTCCGATGATTTGGAAACCACCAGCGCCTTACTTTGTTGTTTCCTCGCAGGCATTGCTGTTGATCGCATACTGCTTGTTTTCATACGATTCTGGCCTTCAACAATTTCAAGCAATATCTCCACCTGACCATTTAATTCTTCTGCCAGAGAGGAAAGCTCCTCAGTGCCGGCAGCGTTTTCCTGTGTTACTTTGTCCATTTCAAGTACAGCTTTATTTATCTGCCCAATCCCTTCTGACTGCTCAGAAGATGCAGCAGATATTTCACCTACCAGGTTTGATACTTTTTCTGAACTCTGGGCCACTTCCTTAAAGGAATCATTCGTACCATGAACAATATCTGATCCCTGTGCGACTTTTTTTACTGTATCTTCTATCATGGCCGCAGTATTTTTTGCTGCGTCTGCTGCTCTCATGGCAAGGTTCCTGACTTCATCTGCAACGACAGCAAACCCGGCTCCAGCCTCGCCTGCCCGCGCTGCTTCAACAGCAGCATTTAATGCCAGCAGGTTGGTTTGGAAAGCTATCTCATCAATGGTTTTTATGATCTTGGATGTCTCTTCGCTTGCCTTGGAAATATCTGCCATAGAAGAAATCACACTGGTCATAGAGTTGTTAGCCTCGGCCACAACCTTATTAGCTGACTGCATCAGGTTGTTTGCTTCATTTGAATTGTCTGCATTGGCTCTTGTCATTGATGTCATTTCTTCAAGTGATGCAGAGGTTTCTTCAAGGCTGGCAGCCTGCTCGCTGGCACCGCTTGCCATTTGCTGGCTTGCAGCAGTAACCATTTCTGCCCCATTGGTCAACCCTTTAATCACACCAGTAAATTTAACATTAACATTTTCAAGCTCGGCTGAACTAAGACTTTTTAAACCCTTGAATATTTTTTTAAAGTTGTTAGTTATTGAGTTGGCAAGAAAAAATGAGATCAGCATGGCAATAACTATTGCAAGGGTTGTCCCGCCTACTATCATCTGTATTGTACTTTGTGCCGTCTCCAAAGCCTCGGCCTGACGCACTTTCATCAGCTTCTCTTCTGTGGTTATAAAAGTTTTGACCTGTTCACGAAACTTGTCAAAATATTTTTTGCCCTTTGCCTCACCAACAAGTGCTGCCATGTCATTCATAGACTTTGCATCACCAATTTCCCTGCGAAGATCAATGGCTGGTTTTGCAGCATTACTTTGCCATTCTTTCATATTATCACGGATTTCCCTAAGAAGCCTTACCTGCTCAGCGTTATCGCTAACGGTTGCTTGAAGCTTCTCAACTTCGGAATAAAACTTTATCTGTCCGCTTTTATAAGGCCCAAGAAATTCATCCCTGCCTGCAAGCAGATAGCCACGCATCCCGGTTTCCATGTCAACCGCCGCTCCTAAAATGTCTGAGGCTGATGCGATTACAATACGTGTATGATCCACCCATTGAGCATTTTTTCTTAACTCATCAATATCTACTGAGTTAGTCACAACTGCCTGACGTTTAACCATCAATCCCTCTTCACGCTGAATGAAGAGCTTGATCTGCCCACGAAATTTATCAAAGTAGACCTTACCTTTTGCTTCTCTGACAAGGTCTCTCATGTCATCCATTGTCTTTGATTTACTTATTTTCCTACGCAGTGCAATTGTAGGTTCTGTAACATCATTCTGCCAGGCTTTGATATTGTCTTTAATATCCTTTAAACGCTGTACCTGCGTTGGGTTGTCACTGACGGTCTGCTGCTGCTCAGCAATAAGGGTCTCAAAACGTTTTCCACCATTAATATAAGGATTAAGAAAATCTTTTTTACCAGCAAGCAAATATCCGCGCATCCCTGTTTCCATGTCAACCGCCGATGCTTCGATATTCATTGCAGTCTGTATTACCTCATGGGTGTGATTAACAAGCTTGTTATTGGTAACCAGAGATTGTATACTTCCATAAATAAAGATCCCCAGCAGCACAATTAGAACTAGTGGCCCACAACTACCCGATAGCATTTTGACTTTAAGACCCATGTTTTTGAACATAATTCTCTCCCCTTTTTAATTGTTAGATAGCTTACTTGTTGATTGTACTTTGCAAATACCACACTATCGGTAATTATGCCACATTTTTAATTGCAGTTATTTCATCTGCAGATAGCACCTTATCAATATCAAGGAGAATTTTAACACCATCTTCCATCTTTGCCATCCCCAAAACATATTCTGTATTCAGGCTGACTCCAAAGGTCGGGGTGTCCTCTACATCATCACCCTTAATGGTCATCACTTCTGACACAGAATCAACAACGATTCCAATTTGAACTGTCCCTGATTCGCCTGTGATTTCAACTACGATAATACATGTTCGTTCTGTGTAGTCGATTGCTTCAATTCCAAACCTGAGCCGGAGGTCGATTACAGGAATTACTTTGCCCCTCAAGTTGATAACCCCTTTAACAAACCCTGGCGTTTGCGGTATCGAAGTGATTGCCATCATCCCTATAATTTCTTTGATCTTCAAAATTCCAATACCGTACTCTTCTCCCGCCATTGAGAAGGTAAGATATTTGCCATCCCTTTCAACACCATGCTGTGCCTGATCTGCGACTTGATCATCCATTGATCCTTCCCCCATTTTCTGACCAC
>JAOZSB010000501.1 GCA_029939895.1 Desulfobacterales bacterium | reverse complement strand
ATATGAGATGTTGAATAGCCTGTAATAAATGCTCTAAAGCATGGGTGTGGAAAACCATATCCGCTTCAATTGGTCTATGCCTTGATGATTGTTAAAAAACCATGATATTTTGGTGAATGGTTTTTCATCTTTTGCTATCCATTGCAACTTTTTTCATTACCTGCACGTCCTTACTTTTATAAACGTCATCAAACAAAATATGTAATGGCTTGGCATCATGAATAAAAAAAGATTGGTATTTTTCTGACATACTCCTTTGATCAACTTTTATTTTATATCCTGTTATATAAAGCACATAATAATTAATACCACCAAGTCGGCACGATCTTGGGTCAAGCATACCTGTCATATTTGGGTCGCTAAATTTAAATATGGAAATAGCAAAATCTTCTGCTGAGCCTGGATCTGATTCTAATATCATTTTTCGAGCGATATCTTGATAAGGGCGGCATATAATAGCCTGGGGTGCTAACCCCAGGTATGGTTCACCAACAAGATTTCAGTCCTGTAAGGGCGAGATATAAAATGCACAGTGCAATTTATTAGTTTATCTACCGCCCACAACTAAATATGAAAGGTTTGCAGGTTCATAGGGCCTTTTTTAAAAAAAATATAACAGGAAATATTTTCTGGGTTTTGGGGAACATGCATTTTTGATAGTTGTAAATAAATCGCTTATCAATAATAGAACGGCAAGCGATTTATATCACGCCCTTACAGGGCTAAAACCCTATAGATGCAAGTTCCTGGGGTTTCACCCCAGGCTATTATATCTCGCCCCTTCAGGGCTGGTTTGACAGGCAAGCATAATGTATTACAAAAGCCGAAATGTAACTGAAATTTGGAAAATGACAAAAAAGTTATCAGGAATATCAAGCGCATAAAAAAATATATCCGGGAGCTTGCACAAGGCAATCGCTATACTAATTCCCCAAATAACAATGCTGAACAATCACAATTATCGTTCCGCAGGCACTGGCACCAAATTGTGTTATTTCATTAAAAAATCGGAGGTGGGTTCTCCATTTTTGCGTTCGGAGGCTTAAGCCCCCGAAGGAGAAGTGATTGGGTTTTTACTTATTATCAGTATCTGGCATCCACACCTCTGGATCAATTTCAGAGATATTAGTTTTTTCAGATATTGCCTTTACTACTTTATTAAACCCTTTTTTGTCTCCCAGCATTATACAGCCGACTATTGTATTGTTGCTGATAACAATTTTTTTGTAGATTTTCTCATCAGCAAACACCTTTGCTTCAAGCTTGTTTTCTGCATCTATGTTTCCGGCACTGGCAAGATCAACGCCAGCGATTTTTAAAGTATTTGCCGGGGTTGTCCCACCATAGGTCATGCTGCCCCCGGCCATGTTTGCACCGGCTATTTTGCCCTGCGCCATTGCTGCTGCCCATATGCCGTATGATGTTGCATTAAACTCTGCCACATCGCCTGCTGCATAAATATCCTGCTGGCTTGTGGTCAGGCTCTCATCCACGACAATCCCTCTATTGCAGTTCAGGCCGAGGTTCTGCGCAAGCTCAAGGTTTGAGCGAACACCGGCTGAAATCAAAACCATCTTTGCAGGAAGCAGCTCACTGGATTCCAGAAGCACGCTTTCTACACAATCGTTTCCTGCAATCTCTTTTGTTTTTGCATTGAGTTTGAAGGAGAACCCAACGTCCTCCAGGATGCGTGAGAGTATTTGTGAGCCAGCATCATCAACCTGATTCGGCAGAAGCCGTGGAAACGCCTCTACTATTGTGACCTTCCTGCCGGCACAGATAAGTTCATTTCCGATCTCAAGGCCAATCAATCCACCGCCAATAATAACGACTTCACATCCAGGGGTTGCATACTCCAGAAACTTTATTACATCTTCAATACTTCGTATGGAAAAGACACCTGTTTTCTCAACCCCTTTGATTGGAGGAATAAACGCATGGCTTCCCACTGCAATCAGGAGTTTGTCATAGGTAATTTTTTTGCCGTCCTGGGTGGTAACGGTTTTGCTTTCAGGCTCCCCGGTCGTGATCCTGGTGTTGAGCATCAATTCAATATTTTGATCCTGGTACCACTTTTCTTTTTTTATTACTATTTTTTCTTCATTTACTTTCCCGGAAATAAACTCGCAAAGCCGGGGCCGGGAGTAATATGGAAGCGACTCATCACTTACAATAGTAATAGACCCTGCGCTATCGTTCTTTCGAATATTATCTGCTGCGGTTGTTCCTGCAGCACCATTTCCTATAATTAAATATTTTGGCATCTTATTCCTTTGCAATATTTTTTTCTATCTTCGCCATCTCTATAACTGGCAGCTGAACCTTCCCCCTGCCCATAATTGTATCCAGAGCCTTTTGCGGGGCACTTCTGTACAATAATTTTACATGCACCTTTAAGTGTTTCCAGCCCTTTTGCGGCACCTTTACGGTTTCAGTTATTGACTCAAGGGGTGGTATTCTTTTATCACTGAGAACCTCCCGCGCCTTTGCAATATTGCTTACTGGGTTCCCTTTTCCATCCCCAAAAACAGTATTAAAAATCAATGCTTCTTCCGGGATATAGCCGTCCTTATTTAGACTGCCCGATGAGTATACTGTTTTACCCTGCTCATCACGAACAACGATTTCAAGCCACATTTGACGAACATGTGTAAGTCCTGTGGGCAGATAATGACCAGCACCAGTGTTTTTAATTTGAACATCAATTTGCCCGGGCCGGGTCTTGTTATAATTTACAGAAATTGAAGCAGCATTCTTTAGCCTGTCCTCGGCCATTTTGCTTTTTATCTTATCA
>JAOZSB010000500.1 GCA_029939895.1 Desulfobacterales bacterium | reverse complement strand
ACTACCTTTAAAAAATAAGATAATAAGGTTTCAATTGAAAATACAAAGTATAGTTCACGATTAAAAATAATATTGATACTTTTAATACTGTATCTCCTCTGATCTTGCCCAGGCCTTCCAGCTTGCTGCTCTTCCGTATTCCCGGTCTGTATTGGCTCTTAAGCACACCATAGCAGCGTTTACTATCCTTAAATCATTATGATCCAAAAGCGAGACAGCAAATGGGATCAGTTTTTTGTCTTTCATTTTGCTGAGCATGAACCTGCCCAAAGACTCCCGATTATTTACCCATAAGTTCCCGGACGAGTTAGTGATACAATCTATTATAAACTGCCTGACCTGTTCTCCACCTAGGCTTATCAAAGAACTGCCTATATGCAGATAATAAACGGAATTACCTGTCAGGAAAAATTGATCGCCCTGCAAATTATTGTATGTGTCAATCAGAGGCTTTACTGCTCTTCTATCTTTCATGCTCCCTAATGCATCAATCACCCTTACAAATATTTCACTATTTTTATTCAGAAGTGAGCTCAACAGCGGAACAGCCAGAGGCTTTTCTGCTATTTTATCTTTCATGCTCCCCAATGGATCAATCACCATTTCAAATATTTCACTATTTTCTTCCAGAAGCGAGATCAACAGCGGAACAGCATCAGTAGCCTTCATGCTACCAAGTGCCCACGCAGCACCACTTGAGCCTCTTAAACTATGACGTTTAAGCACCATCATCAAAAGTGGAATCGACTCCAAGTCCTTAATCATCCCCAATGCTTCTGCCATTGAGTCCTGTCCTGGCTGGTTTTCATCAGCAAGCCTTTGCCTTAACAGCGGAGCTGCCTGGGCGTATTTGTGCATTCCCAGTACATATGCTGCAAGACTATTAATACTGGGATTATTTTCAAGTTTCTCCATAACCTTAACAGGTATAGAGGCCTGGGTCATCCGTGCAAGTACTTTGGCAGCATGCCTGGATGGTCCAGGCTGGTTAATGGAACCCTCAAGATTTAGTTCCATAATTTCAATCAAAGGGTCTACAGAGGCTTGTGAATTGACTTTCACAAGAGCCTCAATGGATTTTTTTACCACAAGCTTTGCATTTTTGCCTGTACTTTTAATCCCATTGTAATAAAGCGAAAGAGCCTCATCCGACTTCATTTTACCAAGAGCAGTGATTGCAGCATTCAATGTGGAGCCCCTGGCAGTTCTGGAAATTTCTGAAACGTATTGTTCACCGCCTTCCACGTGGATATTCCCAAGAATTGAAACTGCTATTTTTTCCAGCCCGTACTTTTTAATCCGGGCCTTTTCCTGGATAATTTGATTTGCAGCATAAATTCCATTAACTGCTACAATTGCTTTCTGCACTTTCAATTGCATGGCCCTGTTTCGAGTATAAAGAGCATCATAAAGGACGCGAGCCGCAGCAGGGTCTCCTATTTCCCCAAGTGCTTCCACGATGTTGTTTCGCCCAACACGCTTGTAGCCTTTGTCGCCACGCTTTAAAGGAAGCATTTCTATCAGAATGGGAACAGCCTCCTTAGCTTTCAGCAATCCAAGCGAGTATACAGCGGTGTTCCTGACAGCAGCATGATCATCCTCCTGAAGAGCTTTTATTATCAAAGGAATTACTTCTTGCTCACCGGTCTTTGCCATTCCAAGAATAGCATGTGTTCTCATCCGAAAATTCTTATGCTTCAAGGCTTTTTTCATTTCAGGCATGGCTTCCAATCCCTTATCAAGCCACAACTCATATTTTTCTGCTACTGTAATCTGTTTTCCAGCACTGACAAAACCAGCTTGGAAAGCCATAAAAAATACTACTCCCAAAACCAAAAATACTTTTTTCATCAACTAACCCCCTTCAAGATTTAACACTGAAAAATAAAACAGTTATCCATAGAAATTTTATATTAATTTGACTTAATAAAAATAAGAAATAGTAGTAATTAAATTTTACAAAATTAAATTTGCAGTAAAAAAATAAACCCGATCATTTTTTAAAAAAAGATTTTTTAGCTTACTTAAGATAACTAGTCAATAGCTAAATAAAATAATTTTAAACCAAGAGAACAAACTGTTTGGAGTTTAGTATTGATCGTTTTGATTTAGTAATATAACTTCATTTAATATGGTTTTGTATAGCATTAGTCCCATTTTAAAAGTCATACACTTTAAATTGTGATAATTACTTTCTACATGATATTATATAGAAAAACAGGCTGCATCCTTTTTATACGACATTTAAAAACAAATTAAATGAATCACATTCTTATGATTTCGCTGGCGATGAGATTTTTTTAATGCTGTTGCGGGTTATTGGTACATTTTTTTTTGGGGGGGTAACACAAAAATATTTTTAAAGAGTATTCATTTTTGAGTTTATCATCCAAATGCCAATATCAGCTCCATCGTCAGAAACAGAGTGTCCTGCATCCTTTTGATTTGAGCCAGTTCTTTTTTGATGCGTTCTGTAATATCGACAATCGAGCCTTCATAAAATATGTTGCCATCCTTTGCATCAAGGATTTCACGCATTGATAAAGAATACCAGAACTCCTGAGCGTCGTAAAGTTCGCCCTATTAAATCAAAATTTAAGGGCTACCTTAACATCCTTTAAAACTTTGGATAAACCAAGACCTTTAATTCTTGTGCCAGAATACAAAGTACCAGACACCTTGATAATGGCACGTCTGTCAACTGCTTCGGCCCAGTCTTCAATGTATTATTATATTTTTACAGTAGTGTCCGGTTTAACTTTTTAAAACAGCATATAACACGCTGTTATTTTACA
>JAOZSB010000499.1:148-2807 GCA_029939895.1 Desulfobacterales bacterium | reverse complement strand
ACCATAGATATTGAGGAAGACACATCCGGCATCCCCCATGAAAATATCAAACTTCTTGCCAATGAAAAAGGAGCCATTACCAGAATTTCTGCCCTTACACTTTTTGAGAAAAACAAGAGCAGGCTGAAACCTGAATCTTTTAAAATACTCAACAAGCTCATTACATCGGCAAAAAAATTTAAATCCGACATAGAGATAATCGGCTATACCGACAGCACGCCAATGGATGGGATTGATATATCATCGAACCGACAGCTTTCATCCATGCAGGCCCTGAGCGTGATGAAATATTTTGCCTACAGGGGCAAAATACCGATAAGCCGCATGACCGCATACGGCTACGGTGCGCACCGGTTTGCATACAATAATGATACAAGTGAATCCAGGAAACTCAATAGAAGGATTGAGATAGTTTTTGTTCATGGCAAGGCACCGGATAAACCTGACCAGGGATTCACCTACAAGGACTTTTTCTTTAAGGTTATTGAATGATGAAAAACAACTCTGACATTAACACCAAAAGCTTTGCAGCGGTACGACAGGAGCGAACCTAGGAGTTTTTTTCAATAGCCTTGAAGATGAGAATTATTTATTAACGGCAGGTGTGGCATTAAACAGTATTGACGGACTTGCCGCAAATACTCCACGGCAGTCAGCAGTTATAAAGAAAGAACAAAAGCCGAAAGGCTACGACTGTAAGCAGCGTGTGATTTTGACCCTGGTGTACTTGCTGTATTTATTGACATTTTTTTTACACGGCTGACATGGCAGCATGATGGTAAAAGGGGCATAAAGGTCTCTGCATTATGGAGCATGTTTCCATCAAAGGCTATTTTAAAGGGTATAATGAAGAAAAGGGATGAGTTTTACCTGGTGTTCCAAGCATAATTTACTTGACAAAGAGTGTAATATCTGGAACATCTCAAGATCGATTTGAAACAATTGCCAGCAGTAGAACCTTATGCATTATGGGACTGGCACCTGATTCAAAACCGAAAACTCTATGTTCTGTCAAAAAACAGCATATTGGTTTTGGCACATTAACTTAACCATATAAAAAGATTATGCTATTGGATTAAATAAGCCAAATGATATACAGAACTAATAAAGCTGAGATACCTTCGGGGGAAGCAGTGTCGAAAATAAGGAAAGAAGAAAAAGCAGACCTGAATGCATGGATGGTAACCTTTGGTGACCTTCTAATGTTGCTCCTTACATTTTTCGTACTTCTTTTAACGATGAAAAACACAGACCAGGTCAAGGCCCGTGAGATGTTTGACCATATTTTGCAGTATTCAAATGGCAAACAAATTGAGTTTGTGCCAATAGTAGGCGGCGGCCCATCCTTTGAAAATGGGAAAACAAAGGTTGCCCCCATTAAAGTTAAAAACACGACGGTTTTAAGCAGTCTTATTGACAGAATCAACGGTTTACAGGCAATTCCCGTTAAAGGCGGGAACAAAAATCTCAAGGAACTAATTGAAATTACCGATGACAAAAGAGGAGTAAAGGTAATAATTGAGTCGGACAGGGTGTTCAAATCTGGTTCCGACCAGATAAAAAAAGAAAGCGTGCCCATGCTTAATGCTGTTGGCAAACTTTTTCGGTTTGTGGAAAACGACATTATAATCATGGGGCATACTGATAATGTGCCGATTTCGGTAAAAAAATTTCCATCTAACTGGGAACTTTCAGTGCATAGAGCATTAAGCGTTTTAAAGTTCCTTACTTCAAATAATGTTGGCCTGAGAGCTGAAAGGCTGGCAACTGGAGGGTTTGGAAAAATTTCACCGAGATTCCCGAACGATACGCCAAAGCACAGGGCTATTAACCGAAGAGTAGAGTTTATATTGATTAAGGAAATGTAAATGTCTGATGAATTAGATGACGATCTTGAAGAAGACGAAGAAGATGGCGAAGAGGAGCCTGCGGGGCAGTCTAAAAAGAAGCTCATAATAATCATCGCTATTGCTGTGACTGTTCTGCTGATAGGCGGAGGGGTCGGGGCAATGCTGATGATGTCGGGCGGAGATGATGCCACTACTGCCGAGACAGAGGAAGCAGGCGAACCTGGTGCTGCTGATGAAGAAGGCGGTGAACCAAAGCCTGTTCCACCTGAAAAGATGGAAAAACTGACAGGTGTGTATGCAGAGAACATTTATGTGCTTGAGCCGTTTTTTATTACCCTGAGCGGGCAGGACGGAACAACACATCTCAAGGCGGCAATGGAGCTTGAATATGATACAGAGGATGTAATGCTGGAACTTGAAGACCGGCTCCCTCAGCTCCGGGACTCAGTGCTTATTCACTTAAGCGGTAAACGGCCAAAGGAAGTCAATTCTTCCTCCGGCAAAATTACTCTCAAGTATGAGTTGATAGACTTAATCAACAAAGATCTTACAGTGGGCAAAATAAAGACCCTTTACATTACGGAATTTATTATTCAAAAGGAGACAGAAGTTTTACAGTAATTATTTTGCTTATTTAATAAACAAGTATATACGCTGACATTGAATGTGGAGACATTTTTTATCAGGTGCACAATAAGAATTTCGGAGTAATCCGAGTATTATGTTTTTTTTACAACGCTGATATTGGATGCGAAGACATTTTTTATCAGGTGCACAATAAGAATTTCGGAGTAATCCGAGTATTATGT
>JAOZSB010000498.1 GCA_029939895.1 Desulfobacterales bacterium | reverse complement strand
ATGCAGCATTACTATTTCAGGGGATGAAAAATGAAAAAAAAGTATAAGGGACTGTTTGTAGTACTCCTTGCAATCTGCCTTTTGATCCAACCTGTTGGAAGCGCCTTTGCCGATGAAAGCCCTGGAGAAATGGCCATAGATGCAGTTGTTTACAGGCCGGTTGGGGTGGTCTGCATTGTGCTTGGCGCTATTATTTATGTGGTTAGCTGGCCCTTTGCAAAAGTTGGCGGCAATTCTGAGGAAGCATTTCAAAATCTGATTGTGTGGCCCGCCACGTTCACATTCAACAGGAAACTTGGGGATATATGAGTTGCCAAAATCTTTTTATGCATTTCAAATTCCTGAATTTCAAACCTACCAGAGCGCCAATCCATACGGATTTTGCGTATACAAATTGGAATTAAGCAAATGCTGAATCCTTTTCAAATATTTGGAAGAACTGGTGAAGCAAAAGCTGCCCGGTTTCTGAAAAAAAACGGCTACAAAATTCTGGAAAAAAATTTCAAGAATTCCCTTGGTGAAATAGATATTATCGCAATGGACGGAAATTCAATAGTTTTTGTGGAAGTAAAAACCAGAAGCACCATTGCATTCGGCAGCCCAAAATCCGCAGTAAACAAACGCAAAAGACGAAAAATTTCCATGACCGCCGTTGCATACCTGAAAAACAGCGGCAACACCAACGCAAAGGCCCGGTTTGATGTTGTGGCAATAAGTCCCCTTAAAGGCATCGAGCTTTTGAAGAACGCCTTTGACATGGAAGCACGATGACTGGAACCCTCTATGTGGTCGCAACTCCCATAGGCAATCTTGACGACATGACAATCAGGGGGATCAGCACCCTGGAAGAAGTGGATTTAATCCTTGCCGAGGACACCCGCCACACAAAAAAATTACTATCGAAATTCAGCATCACATCCAGGCTTGTCTCCTACCATGAGCATAATGAATCAGGACGTGCCGACCATGCAGTGCAGCTTTTAAAGGACGGTGCAGATGTCGCCCTGGTTACCGATGCCGGAACACCGTGCATCTCAGACCCCGGATACCGGGTTGTTGCGGCTGCCCGTGATGAGGGTATTGATGTCGTTCCTGTGCCTGGAGCCTCTGCGCTCACTGCTGCAATTTCCGTTTCCGGCCTTGCCACGGACGCTTTTGTCTTTATTGGATTCCCCCCCAGAAAAAAAGCCAGGCGCAAAAAATTCCTTGCTGATCTTGCTAAAGAGAAAAAAACCCTGATTTTTTACGAGTCCCCAAAAAGGGCCGAGACCTTCCTCAAAGAACTGGCGGAAATTTTTGGATCTCGAAAATGTTTTTTTGCCAGGGAAATGACAAAGATGTTTGAGGAATATCTTTCCGGAACAATTTTGGAAATATTGGAAATGCTTGAGGAAAAAAAGACCGTTAAGGGTGAGTGCGTAATTGTTGTGTCCGGGGCAATAGATGAAGAAATCTCCCCGGAGGAACTCGAAGCGGTAATCAAACAGAGGATTGATGCATCAAAAGGCGGACTCTCAGCCATTTCACGGGAGATCGCCCACGAATACAACCTCCCAAAAGCCCGCATCTACGATTTAGCCATCAAGATAAAAGAAATTGAGTAATTCCTTTTAAGAAATTTGTTGCTAGTTCATGGAGGCGGTGTTCCAGGAACTTTTTTCAACAAAAAATTTCTTCAAAAACTCATGGTTAAAAGCATGACCGGATTTTTCCACTACTACATGGCCAAGTATGGGCATTCCCAGCAGGGAAAAATCGCCAATGCAGTCAAGAATTTTATGGCGCACAAACTCATCGGAAAACCTCAACCCGCCCTCGTTCAGAATTCCATCGCCATCTATCACTATTGCATTATCCAGGCTGCCACCCTTTGCCAGACCGAACATCTTCAGGTAGTCAAGCTCATTTAAAAATCCAAAGGTTCTGGCCTGTGAAATTTCCTTTGTAAATGAATCATCATAGACATTAAGGGAGTAGGTCTGCTTATTTATAACCGGGTTGTCAAAATCAATTGTGCAGGTAATCTTGAAAGTATCGTCCGGGTAAACCCCGACAAACCTGTCATTGTCTTTAATTTCAATTGGTTCTGTGACGACAAAGAAGCATTTTTCACTATCCTGCTCCTCAATTCCTGCCTCCTGCATCATGGCTGTGAAGGGTGCAGCACTGCCGTCCATTATGGGCACTTCATAGGCATCCAGCTCAATTAGAACGTTATCTATGGCAAGGCCGGCAAGGGCTGCCATTAAGTGTTCTATGGTGGAAACTATGATGCCTTCAGCACCTATTACCGTTGCCAGGCTTGTGTCTTTTACATTGTTAAAATGCGCCTTAACACTTGGATTTCCAGGAAGATCCGTCCTGACAAAGACTATACCGTGATTTATGCGTTCTGGCTTGATAACAAGATTTACTTCCAGGCCAGAATGAAGTCCTACTCCACTGCATTTCACATTTTTTGCTAACGTTCTTTGTTTACTTGAAAAAACCACTATAAATCTCCAATAATTTTAAAATTTTAACGAAGCTTTTTACTTAGTTTATCAATCGTGATTCGGTTATGAAATAAGCAAAAAATCTCCTTTTTACTTCAATCTGAAAAAAGATACTCATCTTTGTCTAACTGTCAAGATTGTTTAGAAGTAAAGCAAGGAATATACCATATATTGTATTAAAACAAATACACTGCTACAAGCACCTTATCATGTTGAAATTATAACATTTTAGCAAAAACCCTATTCGCATATGCTTAATATTGTTAAATTAATATTTTTCCAAAATAAACAAAAAGCACACACGCTCTGCGCAAAAAAGAACACA
>JAOZSB010000146.1 GCA_029939895.1 Desulfobacterales bacterium | reverse complement strand
TATGGAACAGCAGAAGGATGAACTGATGACGGTTTTTAATGAATATAAACATAATAATGAAAGGCAGGATGATATTACAGTTTTAGGATTTTCATGTTAATTTCTCTTGAGAATTTTATGAATAAATAGTATCCTGTTTAAGATATGAAAGATTTTGAAATAACAAGAACAAAAGTTAAACCGGAAATCATTTGTTTTTGGGATAGACGCTACGTTTCAATAAGGGGTAGCTCATATCCTGAAAACACAGTTGCACTGTATGAGCCACTAATTGAGTGGCTGGAAGAATTGTTTAAGTGTACAGAAAATAAAAAATTATCATTCATGTTTGAACTGTTGTATTTTAACAGTAGTTCTGCAAAGATGATTTCAAATATTCTTGATATGGCAGAAGCTGCCATGGGAGAAGACTGGCATATTACCGTTGAATGGGTCTGTTTTCAGGGAAACGATACCATGGAAGAATATGGAGAAGAGTTTCAGGAAGATTATGCAAATCTGAACTTTCACCTGAGAATCCTGGAATAAGGTAATAGTAAAAAAATAGTGCTGGATAGTTAAAACCTCATTTTGCGTTAATTGATGGGATTTGTACGAACATAAAACACTTGAAATGAAGCTACCTGCCCAAAAATGCCTGGGTGGCTCAAAATGAGACTTTATGAGCGACGACTTAACAAACGATGAAAAGCTGTTTAATATAGAGTTCAAGGTTATTAGAGATGCTGAGGCTGAAGCTGAAAAGCATATGGATGGAAAAAGCCAGCCAACTATAGATGTGTTTCTTGGACTTTTAAAAAAATATAAGAAACTCCAGAAGCAGTCTACACGTCTTGTGCGGCTGAGCGATCTCCAGCATAACCAGCTTAATAGGCAAAATGATCAACTTGAAGTGAGGGTAAAGGAACGGACAGCCGAACTTGAGTCTGCAAATGTTGAGTTGAATAAGTCAAAGGAAGAGGCCCTTGAGCTTGCAAGAAGGGCCGAGGCTGCCAACGAAGCAAAAAGCCAGTTCCTGGCAAACATGAGCCATGAGTTCAGAACCCCCATCAACGGTATACTTGGAAATTCCCGCCTTCTTGCAGAGTCAAAACTTGACCCTGAACAAAACGAACACATGAGTGCTATTAAGGTTTCAACAGACTATTTAATGGCTGTTGCAAACGATATCCTTGATTTTTCAAAAATTGAGGCTGGTCAGCTTGAGCTTGAAGTTACTGATTTCAGCATTAAATCATTTTTTAGTGATGTCAAAAAAATGATGACAGAAAAGGCATCAGAAAAAAAGCTGTCACTCAATTTTGAACTTGATAATACCCTGCCAGAGAAGGTGACAGGCGACCCCGCAAGACTCAAACAGGTTATGGTGAACATGGTTGGAAATGCCATCAAGTTCACTGAAGAAGGAAATGTTTCTATAAATGTGGGTGTTGTCAGCCAAACCGATGTGGATATCATCGTGGGCATACACGTGATTGATACTGGTATTGGAATTTCAGATGAGAGGCGGAACTTGCTTTTCAGGGCATTTACCCAGGTTGATGAATCAATGACACGGCAATACGGCGGTGTCGGGCTGGGTCTTGTAATCTCAAATGAGTTGGTTAAGCTCATGGATGGCAAGATTGAGGTGGAAAGCGAGGTAGGCAAGGGTTCAGACTTTAGCTTTAATATAAAATTTAAAAAATCTGTTCTCCCCAAAAAAGCTAATATAAGCGTAGCCTCCAAACCCCGAAAGGTGCTTGTTGTTGAGGATAACCTTGTTAATCAGATGGTTGCAAAAAAGCTCCTTGTAAAACTTGGTCATACGGTTGAGATTGCCAAAAATGGAGAGGTGGCAGTAAAAATTCTTTCTGAAAAAGATTTTGACCTTGTTCTCATGGACGTGCAAATGCCTGTGATGGATGGGCTTGATGCAACAAAGGCAATACGTGACCCCCAAAGCTCTGTGCTTAACCACGACATCCCGATTGTAGCCCTTACTGCTCACGCAATGAAGGGTGACAAGGATAAATGTTTTGATGCTGGTATGGACGATTATATGTCGAAACCTGTCAGGCCGGAACTCCTTACTGAAAAAATCGATAGACATGTCAAAGACTAAGTATTAAGGTTAAAACTTGAGGTTGAAGATAAGGTCTATGCTCTAAAGTTGCATGACTAACCAATTATCTGACTTTCTTAATATGCTGCCGGGTATATAAGCATTTTTGTCATGCATAAAAAAAATTCCAAATGGTTAAAATCGCAACCATAGAGCCAATTTCAACCTGTTTTAGTAAAAGGGTTCTGATGGTCAAGGACAGGGTTTTACTTGGCGATCTCACCCCTGCTGTAACAGGCATTTTCGATAGCTTATCTTTATATATATTTTTTTAAAACCTTTCAGAGTAACATGTTAAGAATTACTTCCTGTTTGTTCTGGTGAATGATTCTACTTAACCAAACATGCAGGATATTTTGCAGCAGTTAAAGAAGCAAATCAAATAAACATAAGATGATGCAAAAGCTATAGTAAAATTTAAAAAAATAAAACATTCACTGATAACTACCACCTTGTCAGGCAATGGTGATGACTGTAAAATGGAGGATGATATGTTTAAGAAGATAAACCTGCTGCGCTGGTTTATTATGGCTGTATTGCTTACGGCTGTTTTTGTCCCGGTATCTTTTGGAGCAAAAAATGCAAATGCATTCAGGGTTCTGGATGTAAGCGAGAGAACCTTTGACGGTGGCCCGTCTATTGCCGTGCTTCTGTCGGAACCCTTAAATCCAAGGATTCGCCATGATGCATACTTGAGAATCAGCGACAAAAAAAAGATGCTCAAGAGTGTGTGGGTACTTTCCGAGGATAACCGGACATTATATTATACAAACGTAGAGCCACAGACTACTTACTCTGTTACCATCCTTGACAGATTGAAATCAGCAAAGGGAAATGTCCTGGGGATACGGGTTGCAAAAACCATTAAGACCAGAAAAATAACCCCGGCAGTTAGTTTTGCCAGTAGTGGTTTTATTCTTCCAGCCAAAATGACCGATGGCCTTCCAATTGCTACTGTTAACGTGAGCAAGGTTGATATTGAATTTTTCAGGATCAATGATCATGGCCTGAGTAATTTTGTTGACTGGTCAAACATTACCGGGAAGGAAAGTTATTACAAACTTGAGGACATCAGAGGTAGATATGGCAAATTGGTTTTTACCGGCAGGTTCGACCTTAAACCACCCAAAAATAAACGCGTAGTAAAAAAAATCAGCGTACAGAGAATAAAACCCCTCAAGAAGCCAGGCTTGTACATTGCTGTCATGCGTGAGCCGGGTGAGTACAACTACAGGTACAGCACCACTTATTTTTTAGTGACAGATATTGGTCTTCATGTCCGTGTTTTTGAAAAAAAAGTTATGGTTGTTGCTTCTTCAATAAGTACTGGAAAGCCGATCAAAAACGCAGTTCTTACTTTTTTTGACAATAAGTCAATGATAACCAAAGGAAAAACAGGGACCGACGGAACCTATCAATACTCAGGAAAATTTATTAATAAATTTGCAGTACTCAAAGCAACCCATAATGGACAGGTCGGAATACTTCCCATGAGGATAGCTGCCCTTGATATGAGTGCCTTTGATATTTCCGGCAGGAACTCCAATGGGCGAGAAGTCTATTTATACAGCCCCAGAGATTTATACAGGCCAGGCGAAAACGTTGTGCTTTCGGCACTTTTAAGGGATTATGACGGACGAGAAGTCCCGGCAATGCCCCTTAATGTACGTCTGATAAGGCCTGACAATACAAGCGTTAAGAGTTTTACATGGCAGCCCAAAAAATTAAAGAATGCCCTTAATTATTATGAGAAGTCAATTCAGATTCCTGGAGGTGCGCAAACAGGGGAATGGCGTATTGACGTAAGGGATAACCCCAGGGCGGCAACTCCTGCGGGTACATATAAATTTCATGTTGAAGACTTCATGCCCGAACGAATGAAGCTTGATCTTGAAAGCTCTCAAACATTTCTGGATGGAAAAACCAGTTTTGGAGTAAACATAACTGGCGAGTATCTTTATGGAGCACCTGCTTCTGAAAATCTAATTGAAAGCCGTGTGTTTATCAGAGCCGAGAGAAACCCCTTCAGTGCGCTGGGTGCTGCATTTAAGGATTTTGAGTTTGGCGATACAGGAGAGAAAAACTATACCGACTATTGGCAGAATAATGATGAAAAATTGAATGAACTGGGCAAGACAACATTGGAAATAGAGAACAACTGGTCATCTTTAACAAGCCCAATGGCAGTCCATGCGACCGTGAGCCTGTTTGAGAGCGGTGGCCGTCCAGTTGTCAGGACAATAAAAAGAAATTATCTGCCTGCATCCGAGTTGGTTGGAATCCGCAAATTGTTTGATGATACCATTGATGAAGGCCCGATAAATTTTGAGATTGTAAACACTGATCCCCATGGCAACCTTTTATCTGCAAAAAATATCATGGTTGATATAGTAAAAGAGGATAGGGATTATTTCTGGGAATATTCTGATTCAAGGGGCTGGAACCATAGATTTGTCGAGAAAAATTATACTTATCTTTCCGACAGCCTTAGCTTTGATGAAAGCAAACCCTATAAATACACTGCCCATTTGAAAAGGGGCAGGTATCTGCTGCGAATAAAAAATACCCGGACAAATCTTGTCACCAGTACGAGGTTTAACGTTGGCTGGTGGTGGGGCAGTGAAGGCGGGGAAAAAGGCTCCCATCCAGACAAGGTGCTTCTCAAGCTTGATAAGCGTGCCTATCTGCCAGGAGACATTGTCCGTGTGACAGTAACACCACCTCATTCAGGCGAGGGATTACTTCTTGTTGAAGGGAAGGTGCCGCTGTGGTCAAAGCGTACCAAGTTTTCAGCAAAGGGTACGGTTGTTGAAATACCAGTTGATGCGAGTTGGGACAGCCACGATATTTATATCAATGCAATTGTATTTCGGCCTGGTGATGCAAAGTCAAAGATTTCTCCAAATCGTGCAATAGGGCTGATTCACCTGCCTCTGGACAGGACCGACAGGGTCTTGAGCATAGATATTGAAGCACCTGAAAAAACAGAACCACAAACATTGATGAGTGTCAGGCTCAAAATGGATCAAAAGCCAGCCATGGAAAGTGTTGATGCTTATGTAACTTTGGCGGCAGTTGATGTGGGTGTGTTAAATATTACAGACTTTAAATCACCCAAACCTGATAAGTGGTTTTTTGAAAAGAGGCGGTACAATGTTTTAGGTTATGATGTTTACTCCAAGATAGTAGAGTTTCTTGATGGTGCAAGTGCCAGGATAAGGTTGGGCGGTGATGCAGACCTGAGTGCCGGTGGTAAAAAACCTGAAACAAAGGTGAAAATACTTTCACTTTTTAACGGCCCGGTCTCCTTTGATGAAAACGGGGAAGCAAAAGTCGATCTTGACTTATCTGACTTTAACGGGAAGATGCGCCTGATGGCGGTTGCCTTTACAAAGGACAGGTTTGGTTCTGCTGAAACAGATGTGATAGTAGCATCAAAAATTGTAACCCAGCTTGCAATGCCCAGGTTTTTAGCACCTGGCGACAAGACCGAATTCACCATGGATGTCCATAATATGTCAGGCATGGACTCAAATGTGAAACTTGATCTAAGGGCTGGCGATCCACT
This sequence comes from Desulfobacterales bacterium, assembly GCA_029939895.1. Lineage (GTDB taxonomy): Bacteria > Desulfobacterota > Desulfobacteria > Desulfobacterales > JAOZSB01 > JAOZSB01. Next base: position 5,018 of record JAOZSB010000146.1, on the reverse strand, counting down.
GGTTTTGGGTGATGGCAAGCAGGAGCTTTCCCTTGCTGACCAGGAAAAGAAAATTCTCAGGTTCCCGGTTACAGCAAAAAAGGCCTTTGGCGGGTCTGAAATTCTTTTAGATATTGAGTCTGATGATTATAAAATCAATCGAGACTGGCAACTTGGTGTAAGGCCGGGGTATCCAGGGGTTGCAAGAAAAGAAACTGCGATTCTCAAAAAGGGTGCTTTGTTTAAATTTGGATCGAGCCTTAAATTGAATAACAAGCTTACCGGTGATATTATGGAATCGACACTGGAGGCTGACATCAAGATTTCCCCGGTAATACCCCTTGATGTGAAACAGGCCATGAAGGGGCTTCTCCAGTATCCCTATGGCTGCCTTGAACAGACAACCAGCCGTGCTTTTCCATTATTGTATGTGGATTCTGAAGCGTTCAGGGCTATGAACATTCCCGTAGAACTACCTGGTGAAAAAGTTGATATGCTCAATAAGGGGATTGCCCGTATTGCTGCCATGCAGAAGCATTCGGGCGGTTATGGACTATGGAGCAAGGACTCAGAAGAAGAACCCTGGCTCACGGTTTATGCAACTGATTTCCTTTTGTATGCAAGGGATCAGGGGATTGAGGTACCAAAACAAATGATGGAAAAATCCCTGAAACGGATTGAACATTATTTTAAAAGGGGCGTGTCCATCAGGAATTACTATGGTGATGCAAAGCATATGGATTTTTCCGTTAGAAGTTATGCTGCATATGTCCTTTCACGACTCAACAGGGCATCCCTGGGAACCTTGCGGACACTGTATGACAACCACAGTGCTGACTCCAAAACAAAGCTTCCCCTGATTCATGCGGGGATTGCGCTTTACAGGATGGGTGATGCAAAACGCGGTAAAAATGCAGTAGCAGCAGCCCTTGCAAAACAGCAGGACAAATGGACTTGCTGGTATGATTACGGAAGCGGTGCAAGGGATAATGCAATGGCAATTGCTTTACTTCTTGAGCATAAAATAAAGATAAAAGAATTGTATGTTATGATGCTCGATCTGCAAAAACAGCTAAAGGGGCGAAAATGGTTAAACACCCAGGAAAAATTTGCTATTTTTAAAGCAGGCATAATGCTGGCGGACGAGGCAGATGATGAATGGACCGCAAAAATAAAAATCGGTTACAAGTCAAAGACAATCACCCACAGGGGTACTTATATTTATGAGCCGACGGTGAAGGAAATTGTTTCTGGTATTGAAGTGAGTGCCCAAAACGAAAAAATGCTTTTTGCCACCACTGTGGTCACTGGTTATACAAAGACTCCGCCTGTAAAGGATGAGTCAAAGATACGTATAGAAAGGCAGATGTATGATCTTGACGGAGTAAAGATTGCAAAAAAACAGTTTAATGTTGACGAGCTTCTTGTAGTGAAGCTTGATGTCCGTTCTCTGGAAATGCTTCCCGATGCTTTAGTCGTGGATCTTCTTCCTGCAGGGTTCGAGATTGAGAACCAGAACCTTAATCACAGCGTGAAGATTGAAAATATTGTGATTGACGGGAGGGCAATCTGGAAGCGATTAAGGGAAGTTTCCATGAAGCATGAGGAGTTCAGGGATGATCGTTATGTGGCTGCCATTGAGATGGAGCCTGCTCAAGAATATTCGCTTTTTTACCTTGTGCGTGTTGTGAGTCCGGGTGTATTTACTGTGCCTCCGCCTATGGCAGAGTCAATGTACAGGCCTGAAATCAGGGGAACCGGGGAACCCGGAGGAATTATTACCATAGTCAACAGCAGTAGATAATGAAGAAGCAGGATGAAGAAAAAAATAAAAGTACTTCTGATTTGCGCAGTAACATGTATTACATGTTACTGCGGATTTCTTCTTCTTGATTTTGTATTTCCCTTTCCCACACCGGGGCGGGAAAAAGGTTTTGCACTGGCAGTACTTGCCAGTGACGGCTCACCATTACGGTCGTTCCCGGGTGCAAAGGGAGTTTGGCGCTATCCCGTTAAAATCGGGGATGTATCTCCCCATTATTTAACAGCCCTTGTAAATTATGAAGATCGCTGGTTCCGGCAACATCCGGGAGTTAACCTCTGGTCACTCGCAAGGGCTTTTACTGTTTATGCCTGGGAGCGGAGGCCTGTCCTTGGCGGCTCAACCCTCACCATGCAGACCGCAAGGATTCTTGATCCACATACCCGCACGATTCCTGGAAAAGTAAAACAGATTTTCCGCGCGCTCCAATTGGAGTACTACTTCAGCAAGGACGAAATCTTAGAATTTTATCTTAATTATGCTCCCTTTGGCGGGCCCGTGGAAGGTGTTCAGGCTGCATGTTATACCTACCTGGGAAAACCTGCAAAGGAGTTAAGCCGGGCCGAGGCTGCACTTATGGCAGTTCTTCCGCAGGCTCCAAGTCGGCTTCGACCTGACAGGCATCCAGAAAGAGCGCGCAGAGCCAGGGACAAAGTTTTAAAAAGGATGGAAAGATTTGGGGTATGGGACAGAGAAACTGTTGCCAGCGCAATGCTGGAGGGGGTTGAGGCAGGGTTTGATTCTCGCCCCATGAAAGCTCCCATTCTTGCGAGGAGGCTTTTTTTTCAAAACCAGAACGCAGCCAATATCAAGAACACAATCAATACTACAATTGACACTTATGTTCAGGAAATAGTCGAATCAATACTTAAAAACAGTGTCAGCAGCTTTCCTCCACGAACCTCTGGAGCTGCTGTTGTGGTTGAGAATAAAACCCTTTTTGTAAAAGCTTATGCAGGTTCCTCTGATTTTTTAGATGGCTCAAGGTTCGGTTGCGTAGACATGGTAACTGCTGTCCGTTCACCAGGCTCGACCCTCAAGCCGTTTTTATACGCCCTTGGCATGGAAGAAGGAATGATCCATTCGGAAAGCCTTATAATGGACGCACCCATTTCATTTACAGGATACAGACCTGGCAATTTTACAAAGGGATTTGCCGGCCCGGTAAGTGTATCGGAAGCACTTATCCGTTCCCTTAATATTCCAGCCGTTGATCTTCTCGACAGGCTTGGGCCTGCTTTTTTTGATGCCAGACTCAGACAGGGCGGGCTTAAATTGAAGTATCCAGATAATGGAAAACCAAATCTTTCCATGATACTTGGCGGACTAGGAACCACCCTTGAGGGCCTTGTGGGAGCATATGCATCCCTTGCAAGGAAGGGGCTTGCCGGAAAACCAAGGTTTACAACCGATGAACCAATGAGGGAAAGAAGGCTGATGGACCCGGGGGCTGCATACATAATCAGGGAAATTCTATTTTCAAACAAAAGACCTGATTTGCCGGGTGGCAGACTTTTTCTTGATCCGTCACGAAGGGTTGCGTGGAAGACAGGCACAAGCTACGGTTACAGGGATGCCTGGTGTGTTGGTGTAACAGATACCCATACCATAGGTGTCTGGGTGGGAAGACCCGATGGTACGCCCACGCCTGGATATTACGGCAGAGCAGTTGCCGCACCATTATTATTTTCCATTGTAGATTCACTGCCAAGGGCATACACTGCACAGCAAAAAATACCTGAAAACGTTTCAAAGATCGAAATCTGCTGGCCCCTTGGCTTGAAAGCTCCAGATAAATTGCAAAACCTGAGTGGTGTGAAAAAGGCAGATAAAAAAAACAAATCAGAAAAAACTGATGATGCAGATTCAGGAAAAAATAAAAACCCGCTTAATGATGAGTCCCTTTGTCATGTAAGGAAAACCGCATGGATACTTAACAATGCAGTTCCACCGACACTTCCTGACAGGAATGATGCACTCTGGCTTTCAAATCCCAGAAAAGTAATGATAAATCCTGCAACTGGCCTGCGTGTAGAAGCAGACTGCGGTTTTACGGGTACTGATACAAAATATATAGCAATGTGGCCCAGGGCTGCCCGGCCCTGGCTCCCAACAAGGATTCGGCAAGCCTCAACACTGCCAAAACTTGATCCTGCCTGTAAAAAACCAGCAGCCACAACCCCGGATAATATAAAGATTGCAGGCCTGGAAGATGGCTCGATTTTACGACCACCCGGTGTTAACACGGCATTGCCAGAGATAGTTTTAACAGCAATCGGGGGCAGGGGACGCTTGTTCTGGCTTCTGGATGGAGAGCTGATTGCCCAGGCCAATGTCCGGGAACCCAAAAACTACCAGTTTACAAGAACCGGATCATTCAACCTGACTGTAATGGATCTTGCCGGCAACTTTGATTCAATCAAATTTATAGTTCTTGGCGGGAATCCTGATGGATAATACAGGCGTAAAGGGCACCTGGTGAACATTGAAAAAAACTGCAATAAGGGAAATAAAATGGAAAACAATATTGAAGCACTATCCGAAGCATTTCTTAATAAAGGGAAAAACATTGTCTTTACAGGTGCCGGCATATCAACAGAAAGCGGAATTCCGGATTTTAGGAGTAAAGGCGGCATCTGGGACAAATACAAACCAGTCTACTTTGATGAATTTATGTCGAGCAGGGACTCAAGGATTGAATACTGGCGGCAGAAGTCTGAGCTGTACAACGACCTTGCCAAGGCAAAACCCAATGCTGCACACAGAGCGCTGGCTTTCCTGTTTGAAAAAAACCTTCTGGATTGCATCATAACACAAAATATTGACGGCCTGCACCAGGAAACCGGGATTCCCGATGATTGTGTAATAGAGCTTCACGGCAGCAATCGCAGGGTTCGGTGCATGACATGCTCAAGGATTTACTCACTTGAGGAGACTCACAAAAGAATAGAGCAGGGCGATCCTGCACCAGAATGCGAATGTGGCGGATTCCTGAAACCAGATACCATTTCCTTTGGCCAGTCCATGCCTGTAGCCGAGCTTGAAAGGGCAGCAGCCCTGTCAAAATCATGCAGCCTTTTTCTCGTCATCGGCTCAACCCTCCTTGTACAGCCAGCCGCACTCATGCCAGGCTACGCAAAGCACAGCGGCGCAAAGCTTGCCATTATTAACCTCTCGGACACGCCCTATGACAGTGCCTGTGACATCCTGATAAGGG
>JAOZSB010000145.1 GCA_029939895.1 Desulfobacterales bacterium | reverse complement strand
ATAAAATACTATGATTTAAATTGAGAAATAATATACCTGTTAAGTTAAAAATAGTAAAAAAATTTCATTTAAGTATCAGATAAAACCGTTTATTGTCAAAGGTTCCCTATCCTTTTCTCTGATTAATCAAATATAAGCGATAATACAGCAGATGTCTTGACATATGGTCATATTTCCTTTAATTATTAGTTTGACATAGCAATCTGCCAGAGGTGGATGTTTTATGTTTTGAAGCTGCAGTAAAAGGCCGTGGAAAAAAATGTAAACCCGTCAAGCCAGCGTGATAATTTCAGCCAATAAATGAATCAGGTGCTGTCGGGAGCATTATCCATGCCTGGCACCTGCATTTTAGGCAATGTGCTTGCTGGCATGAGCGCAGTCAGGCCGGGGACGGCGCAACGGGTTATCTAACCGGATCTGAGTCCGGACAGATTTGAAAAAATTGTTTCAAGGGTACTGAGTTCTAATGGGTTCAGGGGGGATTACCACGCAAATATATTGACAGGCTTAAAAAACTATAGAATAATATGGTTAATATCTACCATTTTGCTTAACTGCTATTATAATACAGGATTTTTCAGGATATGAAGTCTATTGAGAAAGGGCAGTCTTCTGATGGTCATGCTGGTTCCTCGTCCATCACAAAAAAAGTTCTTGGATTATGCATGGGAGCGTCCACGGTTTCAGCCGTGGAGTTAATTGTTGAAAACGGAAAGCCGCTGCCAAGTGTCGCATCCTTTATAACAAATTCCCACGAAGGCCAGCCCAAAGAAACACTGATCAAAACACTGAAAGCATTTGACCTGTCATCCATAGACAGGATTGCAGCAACCGGGCGGCGGTTCCGGGAGTTTCTGAATCTTGCGTCAATTTCAGAACCAGAAGCTGTTGAGCGTGCTTATGCCTACGTAAAAACAAAAAATAAAAACAATGGGAACGCAGAAATTGATTCACCAGCCATAGTCTCGGCAGGCGGAGAGACCTTCATGGTCTATGTTCTCAACAAATACGGCAAAATCTCCAATGTACTCACCGGCAATAAATGCGCTTCTGGAACCGGGGAGTTTTTCCTGCAACAGCTAAGGCGCATGGATGTGACGCTTGAGGATGCATCAAGATGGGCCGCAATGGAAGAGCCATACAGCGTTTCCGGGCGTTGCAGCGTTTTCTGCAAGTCAGACTGTACCCACGCAACAAACAAGGGCATCCCAAAATCAAAGGTCACAGCAGGTCTCTGCATGATGATGGCTGATAAAATTCTGGAGCTTTTAAAAAAAGTTCCCAGAAAAAATATCATGGTTATTGGCGGCACAGTAAAAAATCCCATGATGATAGAATATCTTCAAAATGAGATACAGGATCTTGTAACGCCAGATGAGGCCCCGTATTTTGAGGCACTGGGGGCAGCCTTGTGGGCTATTGAAAACAAAACCGATGTCCGCCCCATGCCAGAGCTGGAGAAACTTTTCAAAAGCGAAATTACTTCCTTTGACAGGCTTGAGCCTTTGAAAAATTTTCACCACATGGTCGAATTCAAACAAATGGAAAGGGACGAAGTAAAACCTGGTGACGAGTGTATAGTAGGGCTTGACGTTGGCTCCACAACCACAAAGGCTGTTCTTATCAGAACGAATGACAGCACAATTCTTGCTTCCTGTTATTTGCGGACAAATGGTGATCCGGTCGGGGCATCAAAGAATTGCTACTCTGAGCTTTTAAGCCAGGTGCAAAAGACGCTTGGTCAGGCTGGTGCAGAAGAAATCAGCATAACGGGCCTGGGTGTTTGCGGGTCCGGGCGGCAAATTGCCGGGCTTCACGCATTGACCGATGGCGTGATAAACGAGATAATTGCCCATGCCGAGGCAGCAGTTTTTTTTGACCCAGGGGTGGATACACTTTTTGAAATCGGGGGCCAGGACGCAAAATACACATACATAACAAACTCGGTTCCCTCTGATTACGCCATGAACGAGGCCTGTAGCGCAGGCACAGGATCTTTTCTTGAAGAATCAGCCCTGGAAACCCTGGGCGTTCCAATGGACAAGATTGCTGAAGCTGCTTTTTCAGGCAGCAACCCGCCCAATTTCAACGATCAGTGTGCTGCATTTATATCCTCGGACATAAAAAATGCCATCCACGAAGGCATTGCACATGAGGACATAGTGGCGGGGCTGGTTTACTCCATCTGCATGAACTATTCAAACAGGGTCAAGGGAAACAGGCCGGTTGGGGAAAAAGTTTTTATGCAGGGCGGGGTCTGCTACAACGAAACCATACCCCTTGCCATGGCTGCGCTGACGGGGAAGCCTATTATAGTACCCCCGGAGCCGGGGCTTATGGGTGCTTTTGGAGTTGCCCTGGAAGTAAAGAAAAGAATCCAGGCAGGGATCATGTCAGTGAAGTCCTTTGATCTGCAAACCCTTGCGAGCCGGGAAGTAAAGTATCACAAACCCTTTATTTGCAGGGGGGGACAGGAAAAGTGCGATAGAAGATGTGAGGTTGCAGTAATAGGAATCGAAGACAAAAAATATCCCTTTGGAGGAGCCTGCAACAAGTACTACAATTTAAGAAGAAATATTAAGCTCGACACAGAAAAGCATGACCTGACAAAGTTCCGTCAGAAACTTGTTTTTGACAGGTTTGGAGCCAATAAACCAGTTGCAGGGCTGGAATCTGAATCCCATTTGGAAGCTGGCCAAAGGATCAATAAACGGATTGGCTTTAACCGAAGCTTTCTTGTGAATACATACTATCCCCTGTATTCAACATTTTTTACCGAGATTGGCCTTGATATTGTTCTCCCGGACACACCTGACCAAAAGGGGATCGACAAGCGGGAGGCCCCCTTTTGCTACCCGGCTGAACTTACCCACGGTTTTTTCAGCACTCTTGTGAACATGGAAGCCCCGCCTGATTACATATTTCTGCCCCATTTCAAGGCAGTCCCGGCAGCGGATGGCGAGTCTGAGTCCGAGGTTTGCCCCTTTGTGCAGGGCGAGACTTTTTTTCTAAGGTCAACCTTTCAGGAAGAAATCAGGAAGTTAAAGGCCAATGGGACAGTGCTTCTGACTCCGCTTCTGGATCTGACCGGCGGTATGGAGGCAGCAAAAACACCTTTGGTTGATATTGCAAAAAGGATGGGAATTTTTCCCGGCAAGGCAGAAGAAGCTTTTAAAAAGGCCCTGGGGCAGCAAAAAGCCTGCTTTGAGGAGATGAAGAAGAAGGGACGACAGGCCCTGATTGAGCTTGAAAAAAATCCAGAAAAAATTGCAGTAGTAATATTTGGCCGCCCATACAATGCCTTTACAGACGAAGCACATATGGGCATTCCCCACAAGCTTGCATCACGGGGCGTTACTGCCATACCATTTGATTGTCTTTTGTATGAGCAAAAAAAGAATAAAAAGCACATGTATTGGGGGATGGGGCAGCAAATACTGAAAGCCGCTACCTTTGTTAGTGAGCATCCACAGCTTTTCGGGACATTTATTACAAATTTTTCCTGCGGCCCGGATTCCTTCTTAATCGGTTATTTTCGGGACATCATGGGGCAGAAACCATCCCTGACACTGGAGCTTGACAGCCACACTGCCGATGCAGGTCTTGAAACCAGGATTGAAGCATTTTTAGACATTGTTTCCGCTTACAGGCAGTTAAAGGCAGGCAGACAACTTGGAAGTAAAAGCAGTGTTTTTACTCCTGCTAAAATCGAATATAAAAACACCAGGGCAAATGTTATTACTTCCCAGGGTGAAAAGCTTAAAATTACTGACCCTCGTGTAACTTTTCTTGTGCCGTCGATGGGTACGTTTTCATCTGAAACCATGGCAGCAGCCTTCCGGGGTGGAGGTTACAACGCAGTCGCCCACAAACCGCCCAATGAGGCGATTCTTAAAATGGGGCGCGCAAACACCACGTGCAAGGAGTGCCTGCCCCTTATACTGACAACCGGCACGCTGCTTGATTACGTTAACAATATGCGAATTAAAGATGAAGTACTTGTTTACTTCATGGCAACTGCTTCCGGGCCATGTCGTTTCGGGCAGTACTACATTTTTATGGAAGACCTTGTCAATCGGCTTGAAATACAAGATACAGCAATGCTTCCGCTTACTTCGGAAAATGCATATGCAGGTCTTGGGCTTAAGCTTCAGCTTCGCATATGGTGGGGGGTTGTGATTGCAGATGTTATGGAAGACATGCGCTCCATGCTCCTTGCCAACGCACAGGAACCGAAAAATGCAATGGCGCTTTATCACCGGGAATGCGATGAACTCCTGAACATCATAGAAAACGGCTCTATTCCCAGACTTGAAAAACAGTTGAAAACCTGCGCTGAAAATTTGAAAAAAATACCATTGAAAAAACATCCTGACCAGGTTCCAAAAATTGCACTGGTCGGGGAAATCTATGTCCGGCGGGACGGCCTTTCGCGGCAGCACCTCACGGAAAAACTTGCAGAAAAAGGGTTTGCAGTAATCTGTGCGCCAATTTCTGAGTGGCTGGTTTATTCTGACTATATTTTTTGCACTGGGCTGACCTTTGACAGGGGCAACATATTCAGTCGCATTGGGCAGTCAATAAAAACTGGATTACTTGCCGGGGCAGAGAAGAAAATAAAATCAATTCTTTCAACAAGCGGGCTGGTGCATTCCGAGCCGATCCAGATTAAAAAAATCATCAGGATTGGCGGAAAATATATTTCCAGAAACCTGACCGGAGAAGCAATTCTAACCGTAGGAACAGCACTTTCCGAAGCTGCAACCATTGCCTGTGGAGTAATTGCTGTCGGGCCTTTTGGATGTATGCCCAATCGTCTTTCAGAGTCAATCCTCAACCAGGCCATGACCAGTCAGGAAAAGATTGCCAGCGAACCTGATAACGAAAAACTCAGGGAAGTACTTTCTGGAGTTGATGATCTGCCGTTCCTGGCCGTTGAAACCGACGGCTCACCCTTTCCGCAACTGATAAACGCCAAGCTCGAAACCTTCTGCCTGCGGGCAGACCGCCTGTTTGACAGGATGCAGGGACGTATCAGTAATTAGATACAAAGGGGTTTTGGGGGAAACTGTTTTTAACAAAAAGTTTCCCCCTTGCGCTGATATCAAATAGTTTTTGTATTATTTACTGACAATAGACTTGATGTCCTCAACAATATCGGGGTTTGCAAGGGTCATTACATTACCAATATCTGTATTGTTTGATATTGCTCCCAGCACACGCCGCATTATTTTGCCGGAGCGTGTTTTAGGCATATCAGGAACAATCCATACATTTCGTGGTTTTGCGATTTTACCGATTTCCCGGCATATTGCATCTGATATTATTTGTGCCTGCTCTGAATCACCGGTCAGGCCGGGTCTTAATGCAATGTACAAATCTGGTTCCTTGCCTTTTATCTCGTGGGATACTGGAACAACTGCGGCTTCCGCTACTTCCGGAACAGACATGGCAGCCGATTCAATTTCTTTGGTTCCCAGGCGGTGGCCTGACACATTGATTAAATCGTCGATTCTTCCCAGAATGCGATAATAGCCATCTTCTGCTTCTACTGCTGCATCCCCTGCAAGATATGGCCAGTCACGCCAGTCCTTGGAATCTGGATCTTTGTTATATCGGCTGTAGTAAGTATCCACATACCTCTGGCGGTCGCCCCATATGGTCTGGAAGCCGCCGGGCCATGGGTTTTGTATGCAGATGTTTCCTGCTTTGCCGACTCCGGCAGGTAGAACATTTCCGTCGTCATCGTATATAACAGGATGTATTCCCGGAAGCCCTGGGCCTGCGCTGCCTGGTTTCATGGGTGAAATTCCGGGGAGTGTACTGCAAAGAAATCCACCGGTTTCTGTCTGCCACCATGTATCAACAATAATGGCTTTTCCCTTTCCAACAACTTCGTGATACCATCTCCATACTTCAGGTTCGATTGGTTCGCCCACCGTGGTCATGTGCTTGAAGTTGTAATTGTATTTGGCGGGTTCATCCGGCCCTATTTTGCGAAGTGCCCGTATGGTTGTCGGGGCAGTATGGAAGATATTAACATCAAGATCCTGTGCGATTTGCCAGGCCCTGCCTGCATCTGGAAAGGTGGGAACTCCTTCGTAAACAACCGTTGACGCACACAGGGCAAGGGGCCCGTACACGATATAAGAATGCCCGGTAATCCAGCCAATATCAGCCATGCACCAGTATGTGTCCTCCGGGTGTATATCCTGGATGAACTTTGATGTCCCTGCAACATAGGCAAGATAGCCGCCAGTGCTGTGCTGGCAGCCCTTTGGCTTTCCGGTGGTACCGCTTGTATACATCAAAAACAATGGAGCCTCGGCAGGCATTGGAACAGGGGCAACCCTTGCTCCATAGTAGTCCTTTAGAATATCGTTTACGAAAAAATCACGATTTTCAATCATTGGTGTTTTGCTGGATGCTTTTCCGGGGTATCGCTGCCAGACCAGAACTTTGTCGATTTTTTTGCCGTCTTTTTCTGCAAGCTCGCAGGCAACATCGGCATTTTGCTTGTGATCAATTAACTTGCCGTTGCGAAAGTATGTGTCCATTGTTATTAAAATATGGCTGTCAGAATCTACAATACGGTCAGCGCAGGCCCTGCCGCTGAAACCGCCAAAAACCTGAGAATGAATTACTCCTAATCTGGCACAGGCCAGCATTGCAATGGGAAGTTCTGCTACCATTGGCATGTGGAGCGTTACCCTGTCGCCAGCTTTGAGGCCGCAGAAATCCTGAAGCAAAGCAGTAAACTCGTTGACCCTCACATACAGCTCCTGGTAGGTGATATGCTCAGTTTTTTCATTGAGCGGTTCTGGAACAAAATGGATGGCTGTTTTGTTTTTATTTTCTGCCAAGTGTCTGTCTATGCAGTTGTAGCTGGCATTTATTTTCCCGCCGGTAAACCATTTCCAGCAGGGTGCATCACTGGTGTCGAGTATGTTTGTCCAATACTGATCCCAGTCCAAAAGGTCAGCATACTCCTTAAAGCAATTTGGAAAGTTTTCAAGGCTGAATCTATTATAGATTTCTGGATCGGTCATATTTGCCTGTGCAACAAACTCGTATGAAGGATAGTAATACTGCTCCTCGCCCCAGTGAACAGCTATTTGAGCTTCCGATGTTGTAGTTATTTGTTTTTCTGTCACTTGCTTTTCTCCTGAAAAGTTCTTTTTTTTGTGTTGATATTACAGATAAGTATTTTTGTCATTTTTAGCAAATGCTATCCAAATTCTGGCTTTATATAACGCATCTTGTTTTTCAATCAAACCAGCCCTGAAAGGGCGAAATATACCAGCCCAGGGTGTAAGCCCTGGGTTAGCGATTAACCCACAATTTAAAAGCCCTGAAAGGGTGAAATATAAATCAATATCTTAGTTGATTCCATGCCTCCACAATTAACAAATTGAGTATCGGATTTGTTGCTATTAAATTTATATGCCAGCCTTTCAGGCCTCAATGTGTATATAGTGCATCATACCCAGGGCTTACACCCTGGGCTAATATATGCCACCCCTTCGGGGCTAAATTGATGCTGTCTTTTATATTTGTAACAAGTTTATCCCGAAGGTCTGATTATGAAATAAGCAAAAAAGCTTGTTCCTGGATAGTAATTTTTCGTTTTTAACCTTATTTTATTTCAAACAAACCTTAGTAGCAAAAATTATTATTATTTCATAACCTTATTACCTTATTGCGATAAGGTAATAAGGTTTTATTTTAATAAGATGCATGGGCTACTAAGGTTGAACAGCAATAAATAAGGTTTTCTGTTTCAATTCCCGCATTCTCTTGCAGGGCCTTGCAACGATAAGTTTATTCCTGACGGTTAATTTGCGAGGGAAACTACATGCTCACAATAAAATGGTGATGTAAAAAAGTAAATTTGCAGTACTCCTGCGAAGACTTATGCCATGAGTACTATTGTTCTATTATTGATGTAAGAAAAGTAAATAAGATTCGCTTAACCATTTGATTATTTTTAATAAATAGACTACTGCGTTTTTGGGACAAATCACTGCCCAGTATCTTTTTTTTTTGGAAATTTAAAAAAAAATTGGAAATTAATTAGTACATGCTTCATTGGGTTTTGGCAAGAGAATATTTGCATCTTTTGGGATTCCAGGGTTTGACTGATATGCTGCCCCTGTATGGCTAAATCCTTGTGGGGTGAATCAGGCCATCCCAAGGAGGGCGAGGTATACACTCGTTCCACTGGAATTTTGTTTTGGAGCGAGATATAAAACCCCCAATGCATTCAATTAAAATATCCTGTAATAATAGTTGATGATGTGGAAATTTGCTGGTATAAAGTGATGCAGTGAATATGTTATTTGTTTCATAAATCGATTTGGTTGGGGAAGGCTTATGGAAAAAGAGAAAACAAAAACCAGGATATTTCTTTCTTACGCAAAGGAAGACACCGCAAAGGTTCGAGAGGTTTATGAAGGCCTCAAAAAGCGGAAGCTTGATGTCTGGTTTGATGAAGAAGATTTAAAAAGCGGGTTATGGAAACCTAATATATTGAAGGTAATTCCCAAGAGCCGTTATTTTTTCATATGTTTGAGCAAATCAGCATTAAAAAAAGTCGGTGATGACAGCCCTGGTTTTCAGGACGAGGAGCTAAACAGGGCATGGGAAATTGCCCAGGCCCAGGCAGATGAAAACTTTACAATTGTTCCTGTACGGCTTGAGGATTGTGACCGTGGCGACAATCGCCTTTCTGTTTATCAGCAATACGATCTTTTTGATGATTTTGAAAAAGGGCTTGATAAGCTTGCGGATCATCATGGAGGTCTTGCGCTCACGGATTCAAAAGCAAATGACAAAGGAACAGATACTAAAAAACATTTATACAACATTATGGACAAAGCTTATATTTCTTATCAAATTAAAGAATATGACAAAGTAATTATCTATTGTGATCTTATCAATGATATAGACCCTGGATACGTTCATGCTTATAACAACCGAGGACTCGTACTTTATCACAAGAAAGAGTATGACAAGGCAATAGCTAATTACAACAAGGCTATTGAGTTAGATCCTGAATACGTTATTGCTTACAATAATCGAGGACGCGTATTTTATTACAAGAAAGAATATGACAAGGCAATAGCTGATTACAACAAGGCTATTGAGTTAGACCCTGAATACGTTAATGCTTACAATAATCGAGGACTCGCATTTTATTACAAGAAAGATTATGACAAGGCAATAGCTGATTACAACAGGGCTATTGAGTTAGATTCTGAGTACGCCCTGGCATACTACAATATCGGTTGTGTTTATTCGCTTCAAAACAAAAAAGAAAAGGCATTAAGTTTTCTTGAGCAATCGCTTCAGAAGGGTTATGAAAATTTTGAGTGGATTGAAAATGATACGGACTGGGATAATGTAAGGGATTCTGAGGAATTTAAGGCAATAATACAGAAGTATAAAAACAAGTAATTACTAAATTTATAGCTGTTTAAAAAGGCTTCTAAAGCTGTGAGGCAAGGAGGGCGTTGGCCTGGCGGGCGATTTCAACGGCTTCTTTTTTTACTGCAAAAACAGCTCCCGGAATCAGGGCCGGCTGGCTTTTGTCAACACGGTCAGCAGACAGGAACCAGGCATCCCCAAAAATTGTAGGCTCAATCTCTTTGGCAGCATCTATTCTCATGCCCATGGAAAACGGGTTTGTGGATGAATTTGCAATGGCATTGGGAGCAATGTTTGCTATCAGGTGCACGTTGTCAAGTATATACAGGTTTTGAGCATTCCCCCGGATTATCCAGAAAACCCCCTGGTTCCAGTCAATGCCCATCATAAATACTTCCCTGCCGATTTTTTTCAGGAACAGGTGCAGCATAAGAAATGCAATACTTACAATACAGGGGACTAAAATAGTCTGGTCGCCCTGGTAAATGTTCACAAAAAGCTGTACTGCACATAAACAGCCCATGAAAAATGCAGTATTGCTTAAAAAAAGTACCCACCTTGTTTTCCAGATCAACGATGCAGTATGGGGCATATCCGGGTCTGCGGCAATCCCCTGGAGAGTAATGTCCAGTTCCGGGGCAGGTGTGTAATTGTCATCCTCAAGGGTACGGCCCAGCACCAGAAGGATTGCATCATAGGAAGTAATTTCTTCACGTGTGGATGCTTCAAAAAGCCGTCCTTTGCACCCATAAAAGGAATGTGTCCCGGCAGAACCCTCCACAAGCACATGGGGAAAGCAGGCAAAGTCGGTCTTGTCGGGTGTTGCAAAGGATCTCGTCCTTTCCAGGATGGTCAGCAGTTGCTCAATATCCCGCATGCCCCGGTCTATTGTTGCAAAATTGCCTGAAGACTTTTCCAGATCCTCACTTATACCCTGTGTACTTACTTTGAACATGTCATCCATATTTTATACTGCTCGTACTGCAAAAGTTTTTTTTAAATGACCGGTTATTATATTACTTGCTTTTCAGCTCAACGGCTGGCGGTGCTTCTATCATATTTGTCTGCTTTTCATACTTTTCAAATATCCCTGCAAAGGTACCGTTCTTTTTAATAATCCTCAGCCCCTCGTTAAAATCATCCCGTATTTTTTTACTCCTGAAAGCAAACCGATAATCAGATGGTTTTAAAAATTTGTGATACTTTACTTTTCTTTTCATTACATGGGCAGGGGCTATACCGTTTATCAAAATCTGTTTGCGCAAATGCTTAAAAATTTTTATATCCATGAC